>JBDTAN010000125.1:0-9014 GCA_039924585.1 Chitinophagaceae bacterium
CAGGATGGTTATGTAATAGCCGATAATAAAATACGTACAGGTTTTGTTGCACAGGAAGTAGAGAAAACAGCAGCGCAGATTGGTTATGATTTTGATGGCATTAACCATCCCCAAAATGAAAAAGATAATTATTCTTTGGTGTATGGAGATTTTGTCCCTTCACTTGTAAAAGCTGTGCAGGAGCAGCAGCAAATTATTGGTGATCTGCAAAAACAAATTGATGAGCTGAAAACATTGGTTACCAATCTTTCACAAGGTCAACAGCCAGCTTTCAACAATCAGCAACTAACAACAATTCCTGGTTTAATTCTGGAGCAAAATATTCCTAACCCTCTTAACAACAGTGCTAGTATTGGATATTTTATTCCCAATAATTTGCCAAATGGTTTACTTATTGTTACTGATATGAATGGGAAGACAATGAAGCAAATTGCTCTGCAGCCTGGCAAAGGAAATGTAACCATTGATGCAAGTACATTAAGTGCCGGTGCATACAATTATATGTTGATGATTAATGGAGCAATCGTAGCATCTAAAAAAATGGTTGTTACACATTAGGCATTAATAAAGAATGATTTTTCAAGTCATGCTTTTCAGCCGGTGCGTATCAATATAGTTTGATCGTGGATGGAAAATTATTTGGAAGCAAACAAATGATATTAGCGCATTAATTCAGATTTTTAAATAAATAAAAAACCAATTTATGCATATTGCGTAATTGGTTTTTTTAATTTCTCCACTAAAATTTCTCTTTCCAAATCTCCATCAGTTCATCCATATATTTCCGGTCATTACTCAGTCGCGGCACTTTATGTTGCCCACCCATTTTGCCTTTTGCATGTAGCCATTCATTGAACAATCCTTTCGGTGCAGAATGTACCAACGGCATTTTCATAGCAATATTTTTATAGCGCTTGGCTTCATAATCACTGTTCAATGATTTTAGTGCAGTATCAAGTGCGGCAATAAATTTTTTCAAATCCTCCGGTTCTTTATCAAATTCTATAACCCATTCATGCGCACCATTCGTGGTGTCTGTAAAATAAACCGGTGCGGCAGTATAATCTTTTACTACTGCGCCTGTTTTTGTTGCAGCCCTGGAAATCGCCTGGTCACTATTGTCCACGATCAACTCTTCACCAAAAGCATTGATGAAATGTTTTAAACGGCCTGTCACTTTTATTTTAAATGGATACAATGAAGTAAACGCAATAGTATCGCCAATAAGGTATCGCCATAATCCGCCATTCGTAGAAATCACGGGTGCATAATTTTTATCCAATTCCACTTGTTTTAAACCAATTGTTTTTGGATTTGTTTTTCCATATTCTTCCACCGGCATAAATTCATAAAATATTCCATGCTGTAAAAATAACAGCATATCATCCGAAGTACCATTTTGCGCAGCGAAAAAACCTTCACTCGCATTATACATATTCAGGTAATTGATTTTTCCGCCAATTAATTTTTCAAATTGTTTTTTATATGGGGTAAAAGAAATGCCGCCGTGCAAATACATTTCCAGTCGGGGCCAAACTTCAAGCAGCGTTGACTTTCCCGTAATTTCTAAAATTCTTTTTATCAAAACCAATGTCCATGTTGGAACGCCACTCAGCGATGTTACATCTTCCTGGATAGTGCTTTGTGCAAGTTGTTCTATTTTACTTTCCCATTCATCCATCAATGCAATAGACAACTCCGGCGTGCGCAACCAGTTGCTCCAGAAAGGTGTGTTTTGTAAAAGTACAGCACTCAGATCTCCATAAAAAATATCTTCATTCAAAGTATTAATCTGGTGACTGCCGCCAATCACTAAACCTTTACCAGTAAGTAAATCACTTTCCGGGTAACGGTTGTAATACAGTGTGAGCACATCCTTCGCGCCCTGGTAATGGCAATTCTGCAAGCTTTCATCCGTGATGGGAATGAACTTACTTTTTTCACTGGTTGTACCACTGCTTTTTGCAAACCAATAAACCGGCGTATTCCATAAAAGATATTGTTCTCCCCGCATGAGTCGTTCGATATATGGTTTCAGATCTTCATATTCGTGTATAGGAACAGACTGTTTGAATTTGGTAATAGTAAATAATTGATCAAAGGAATATTTTCTTCCTATCTCAGAATTTTGTGCATGGGTGACCAGGTCCTGCAATACATCCCTTTGTGATTGAATGGGATTCTGCATCCAGGCTTCAATAGTTGCATAGCGCATACGCGCGAGCATTGATATGGTGGGGGATAAAATTTTCATTGCCTGCTTAGCAAATAAATTTTAAAATTAATATTAATATATCCCAATGAATGATCTTTAGCTTTGGTTAAATGTAGATAAAAAAATGAGAATCCGTCTATTTTTCTTCTGCCTGTGCAGGATGATTTTCCCGGCCCATTTCCAAAATCCAATCTTTCCGTTTTAGTTCAAAATTGGTTCCAAGGTATAAACGCCGCACCTGTTCATCATCCGCGAGTTCTTCCGCAGAACCGTTTTTAAATATTTTGCCTTCTATCAATAAATAAGCATGATCACAAATAGATAAAGTTTCATTCACATTATGATCCGTGATGAGTATGCCGATATTTTTATACTTCAATTTGGCCACTACCATTTGAATATCTTCCACGGCAATTGGATCTACACCGGCAAAAGGTTCATCAAGTAAAATAAATTTTGGATCAATCGCTAAAGCCCGCGCTATTTCTGTACGGCGGCGTTCTCCCCCGCTTAAACTGTCTCCATTATTTTTTCGCACATGATGCAGATTAAATTCTTCGATCAGTTGTTCTAGTTTTTCTTTACGCTCAGCGGATTTCAATTTCGTCATTTCCAAAACCGCCATGAGGTTATCTTCTACGGATAACTTTCTGAATACACTTGCTTCCTGCGGCAGGTAACCAATACCGAGTTGTGCCCTTTTATACATGGGCATTTTGGTAATGTCTTCATCATCCAAAAACACCCTGCCTTCATCCGGTTTTATCAACCCAACAACCATATAAAATGTGGTTGTTTTACCGGCGCCATTCGGGCCAAGCAAACCCACAATTTCACCTTGCTTCACTTCGATGGAAACATTATCCACTACTTTGCGGTTGCTATAAGATTTTAATAAATTCTCCGTGCGTATCGTGCGGTTCAATTGAAAATGGTTTTAGCAAAAATAAGTAAGAAGGGTTGAAAATTAATTCAATTAACAACTAAACTATTTTTTGAATTATAACTTCCTTTAATTTGCTTTGCATCAAATTGCACATTTAATATGGTACTTATAATTGCATGAAGATTACAGAACACATAGCGCAGGCAAATAAGACCCTGGTCTCTTTCGAGATTTTACCTCCTTTAAAAGGTAAAAGCATTGGCTCTATTTATGAACACCTGGATACACTCATGGAATTTAAACCATCCTGGGTAAATGTTACCTATCACCGCAGCGAAACGGCGTATAAGAAAAAAGCAGATGGCAGTTTTGAAAAAATTGAAATCCGTAAAAGACCCGGCACAGTAGGCATTTGCGCAGCCATCATGAACCATTATAAGATTGATGCCGTACCGCATATCATTTGTGGCGGTTTTGCTATGCGTGAAACAGAAGACGCATTGATCGACCTTAACTTTCTCGATATTGATAATGTATTGATCATTCGTGGTGACGCGGCAAAGAATGAATCTTTTTTTGATCCTGAGCCGGGCGGCCATGTGTATGCAATTGATCTTTTAAAACAGGTTGCCAATTTGAATCACGGTATTTATTTAGACGATGATATCCGCAATGGTGGCAAAACAAATTTCTGTATTGGAGTTGCAGGTTACCCGGAGAAACATTACGAAGCGCCGAATAAGGACATTGATTTAAAACGACTGAAAGAAAAAGTGGATGCTGGTGCGGAATATATTATGACTCAAATGTTTTTTGACAATCAAAAATATTTTGACTTCGTAGATGCCTGCCGAAAAAATGGAATTAATGTGCCCATCATCCCGGGATTAAAACCCATCAGCAGTAAAAAACAATTATCATTTCTCCCGCGCATTTTTCACGTGGACATTCCCAATGATCTGTCAGAAGCAATTCTAAAATGTAAAACAGATGATGATTGCGAAATTGCCGGCACTGAATGGCTCATTGCACAAAGCAAAGAGTTGATAAAATTCGGCGCACCTGTTTTGCATTATTATACGCTCGGCAAACCGTCGATCATTCGGAATGTGGTGAAGGAAATATTGTAAAAATATTTCTACTCTATAAAACTAATCACCCCAGTTTTAATATCATACATTGCTCCAACGATTTTAATGGTTCCATTATGCAGCATATCATTTAAAATAGGACTGTCTTGTTTGATCACTTCAATCGTATGCAATACATTATTTTTCGCAACAAGATCTGTGTACGCATCATTCTTAGAAGATTTATCTGACTGGAAATTTTGTGATAAAGCAATAGCTGGTTGTATATTGGAAAGTAATGCAGTAATGTTTCCCAATTTTACCTGGTCAATGGCGGACTTCACAGCGCCGCATGAACTATGTCCCAAAATCACAATGAGTTTTGCACCGGAAACTTTACACGCATATTCCAGGCTGCCTAATAAATCTGTATTCACAAAATTTCCTGCCACTCTGCCTACAAACATATCCCCAATACCGGCATCAAAAACCTGCTCTACAGGAATGCGGCTGTCAATACAAGAAATGACCGCGGCTTCCGGGTATTGCCCGGCAGATGCAGCCTGCGCCTGCATTACAGGATTTCTTTTCAGCATATCATTTTTAACAAAACGGCTGTTACCATCTTTAAGGTTTTGTAAAACCTGGTCAGGTGTGAGCGCCTGTTGTTGTGCTGCTGTATAAACAGTTTGAATGGATTTACTACTGCTGCATGCAGTCATGAAAAGAAATGCGGAAATTGCAAAAAACATTTTCAATTGTTTCATTGTTCGAATTTTTGATTTTTTAAAAAGAGAAGAGAAAAAATCTTGTCAAAGATATAAAATCACATAAATGTTTTTACAAATTCTGTAACGCCATTCATAATAATTTGTCCGCCAATACAAAGCAATACAAAAGAAAGAATTTTCATAATCACGCGCCTGGCCTGCTCCGATGCTTTGGATACAAAATAATCCGCTGAACTAAAACAAATATAAATACTGAGCATAATTAAAACTATAGCAATGGCTGATGCGGTATAATGCATAATGTACTCATGCGTTTTCCCGCCGAGTCCTTCTGCACTTATCGTGAGTGCAACTGCAATACTTCCCGGGCCAACAGTAAAAGGAAAAGTATATGGATAAAAAACTTTGTTCGTATGATCTTCAACATTAATCTGGTCACTCAGGTATTTTTTCTTGTCACTTTCATTTACAGAATCATCCTGCTGCAGTGAACGCCAGCCCATGGTGAGAATCATGGTACCGCCACACATTTGAACGATGGGAATAGTGATGCCAAAAAGTTTCATAATAAAAATTCCGACCACTACAGTAAACATCAGGATGATACCCGAATTGAATGCAATTTTCCGGGCCATCTGTTTGCGCAACGCATTGGGTGTATTGGGCGTAAGACCAAGAAATAAAACACCGGAACCGATGGGATTTACCACGTGGAATAATGCCATAAAAGTAGATGGAATGATCAGGAGAAAAGTTTGCAGTAGTGGTGGTAAATTGTCAAACATACAATACCGGTATCATTGAAAAAGCAAAATAACAATAAAAAAATCAAATGTTTATACTTTACTAAAGTACATTACATTCAATAATATATTCCATGCAAAAAATCTTTTTTGCTTTACTTTCCGTTTTTAAAAATAAAAATTTCAAATGAAACTATTGGCAAGCGCCTTTTTTATATTCATCGTGTTACAAGTTTCCGCTCAGCAAATTTCTGGTAAAATTACCGGCCCTGATGGCAAGCCGCTGCCATTTGCTTCCATCACTTTAAAAAATTCAGGCAAAGGTGTTACTGCCAATGAAGATGGAAAATATGTCATGCAATTACAGGCTGGTGACTACACGATCATTGCGCAATATGTGGGTTATGCACGCGTAGAGAAAAAGGTAGTTATAAAAAATCAATCACAAATAATAGACTTTAATCTATCGCCATTATCAAATGATTTATCCAATGTGATCATTTCTACAAATGAAGAAGACCCGGCTTATGAAATCATCCGGCATGCGATTGCCAAAAGAAAAGATTATCAAAATCCGCTGGATTCTTTCACGGTCGAAGCCTATATCAAAACCTGGATGAAAAGCAGGAAATTGCCTACAAGTATTCTCGGACAAAAAATGGATGATAATACACGCCGCGAAATGGGTGTTGATTCAGTTGGAAAAGGCATGATTTATTTGTCTGAATCTGTTACCCGCATTGCGTTTCGCAAACCCAATGATCAAAAATTAGAAGTCATTTCCGGCAGGGAAAGCGGCTCCAATGGCTATGGTTTTAATTTCCCTGTTTTCATTAATTTTTATGACAATAATGTTAATGTGTTGACCGACCAGTTTGCACCGCGGGGTTATGTTTCACCCATTGCGGATAATGCATTGAATTTTTACAAATATCATTACCTCGGTTCTTTTTTTGAAGATGGAAAAGAAATTCATGAAATAGCTGTAAAACCTAAACGCGAATATGAACCGCTTTTTTCTGGCACAATTTATATCACGGAAGGTGATTGGCGCATTCATAGTTTGGATCTTTTATTGACAAAATCATCTCAACTGGAAATACTGGATACGCTTTCTATCCGGCAACTACAGGCGCCAATCAATGGAAATATTTGGCGTACAAAAAACCAGGCTGTTTATTTTACCCTGAATATTTTGGGTGCGGACATCACCGGAAATTTTATTAATCAATATAATAATTATGATTTGCATCCACAGTTTGCTAAAAATTATTTTAATAATGTAATTGTAAAATATGATACGGCTGTAAATAAAAAATCTGCAGCATATTGGGATTCCATCCGGCCAATACCTCTGAAACCAGAAGAACAAAAAAATTATCTTACAAAAGACAGCATTTTTAAATCTGATAATGATTCCATGTTTTCAAAACGCAGGATCGATTCATTAAGAAAAGCGCAGGCTAAAATTTCTGTAAAAAATGTTTTCTGGAATGGATTTACACGCTCGAATTTCGATCCCAAAAAATTAACGACATTTCAATGGAAACCATTGCTGCCACAGGTTTCCTACAATACGGTGGAAGGTTTTGTAAGCGAAGTTTCATTTACCATCAAAAGACAGTTTCCCCGTTCGCAATGGAGCTTCACACCTATCGCGCGCTATGGATTTCACAACACGCATTTAAATACATGGGCTTCTCTTTCATGGGATCGACGCGCTTCCATCAACAATGATATTCCTGGAATGAATGTGTCAAAAAGTACACTTGTTTTCAGTGGTGGAAAAAGAGTAAGCCAGCTTTACCAGGATTGCCCGATAACGCCTTTAAATAGTTTGATTGCAACCCTGTTTTTAAACCGCAACTATATAAAAATTGATGAAAATTATTTTGGTGAAATCAATTACCATAAAAAAGCCGAAAATGGTTTTGAGTTTTCACTCGATCTTTTATATGAAGACCGTTTGCCTTTGGAAAACACAACTGATTTTGCCATCATCAATTATACAATTCAAAAATTCACACCCAATTATCCCATTGAAAAAATCAGCCAAAATTTTCCCCGACACCAGGCATTTGTGGCAGGTATAGAAATGTCATATCAACCGGGACAGAAGTATATTCAGTTCCCGAATTATAAATTTTCACTCGGTTCGAAAGCGCCGGTTTTCCAGTTCAATTATAATAAAGGCATACCAAATATTTTTGGCAGTGATGAAGATTTTGATAAATGGAATTTTGCCATTCATGATAAATTTAATTTTCACCTGGCCGGTCAAATGGTGGCCCGCATTGATGTTGGCGGATTTTTAAATGATAAAGTTGTATACATCCAGGATTACAAACATTTCAACGGACATAAAAATATTTTTGTGCCTGATTATGAAAATACTTTTTTAAACGCTTTGTATTATGCCAATAGTACGACCGCACCTTTTTATACTGCAGTTTATGTACAACACCATTTTAATGGTGCATTGACTAACAAAATTCCTTTGTTTAAAAAACTCAACTGGAACCTGGTTGTAGGTGCAAATGGTTTTTATGCCAATTCAGATAATCATTATTACGAAGTGTTTGGAGGCATAGAAAATATTTTTAAAGTCCTTCGTGTAGATTTAGGAAAATCGTATGGCAATGGTGTAACAAGCTCCCTCTTTTACCGGGTTGGTTTCAGTGGTTTGATCGGAAGTAAAATAAGTTTTAAAAAATAATTTTATCCAGCCCAGCCTTCCCTGTCAAGGCTGCGGTATTGAATAGCTTCTGCAAGATGTTCTACTTTGATGTCTGCTGAACCTGCAAGGTCTGCTATGGTGCGACTAACTTTTAAAATTCGGTCATAAGCGCGCGCAGATAAATTTAATCGTTCCATGGCACGTTTTAATAATGCTTCACCGGCAGTGCCGATCACGCAAATCTCCCGCAGTTGTTTACTGCTCATTTGAGCATTCGCTTACAGCCCGGGCGTCTCTTTATATCTTTCAGTTTGTATGTCCCTCGCTTTTATAACGCGATCACGAATACTTGCAGAATTTTCGCCCTGCGATAGTGTATTACTGAGTTCACTGAAAGCCACTGGCGTCACTTCTACATGCAGGTCTATGCGATCGAGTAATGGACCGGAAATTTTATTTAAATATTTTTGTACAGCGCCCGGCGGGCAGGTACATTCTTTGGTGGGATGGTTGTAATACCCGCATGGGCAGGGATTCATAGATGCGATCAACATAAAATTCGCCGGGAATTCCAGCGCCATTTTCGCGCGTGAAATAGTTACTTTTCTTTCTTCCATCGGCTGACGCATTACTTCTAAAACTGTACGTTTAAATTCAGGTAATTCATCTAAAAATAAAACGCCATTATGTGC
>JBDTAN010000126.1:0-2654 GCA_039924585.1 Chitinophagaceae bacterium
ATAAATTTGGATAACTAAAAAATTAGTTTAGCTTTGACTAAAGTTTTAGTTATATAGAAAAATTGTCCAAATGAAAACGCTCACAAAAGCAGAAGAGCAGATCATGCAGGCTTTATGGAAAATTAAAAAAGGTTTTTTAAAAGACATCGTGGAAGCTATGCCAATTCCCAAACCACATCATAATACGGTTGCCACTTTGTTGAAAATTCTCATTGAAAAAAAATTTGTAGAAACGGAAACTTTTGGACGCATGTATGAATACGCACCATTAGTAAGCAAACCCGCTTATTCTAAAAATAGTTTGAACGGACTGATAAAAGGTTATTTCGGTGGTTCATTTAGCAGCGCAGTTTCTTTTCTTGTGCAAGAAAATAAACTCAGTGTGGAAGACCTGGAATTATTGGTATCGCAATTGAAAAAATCAAAACCATAAGTTATGGAAACCATTTTTTTATACCCGTTAAAAGTAGTGATCTGCTCGGCCATTTTCTTCCTGTATTACTGGTTTGCCTTGCGCAATAAGCGCTTTCATTATTACAACCGGTTTTATTTATTGTTTGCATTTGTAGCGAGCCTGCTATTACCTATTTTAAAATTGAATTGGTTTTATATTCCTGTAGAAAATAATAATGCAGCGCATTGGCTGCAAGGAATTACCATTTCTGCAAATGATACACAGCAAGGGTTTGCCGCAAAATATTTGAATGTGGAAACTATTTCAATTTCTTTGTTTATCTTTTTATCGCTTACGTTTTTAATTATTTTTTTGTTGCGTATTACAAAAATATATTCAATAAAGAAAAATTATTCCGTGCAAAAAATGGGAGATATTGATTTTATAAATACCCAAATTCAGCAAGCGCCATTTTCATTTTTAAATATGCTTTTCTGGAGAAATGATATTTCGTTGAATAGCCAGGCCGGACAGCAAATTTTTAAACATGAATTATCACATATCAATGAAAAACATACCTGGGATAAATTATTTGTACAAAGCATCAATTGCTTTTACTGGTACAATCCATTTTTTTATTTTATGCGTAAAGAACTATTTCTTGTTCATGAATTTATAGCGGACGAAAGATCTGTTGGAGATGAAGGCACAGCGGCTTTTGCAGAAATGTTGCTGCAGGCAAATTTTTATCCCAATATATTTTCACCCGCTCAATCGTTTTTTTATTCACCCATTAAAAGAAGAATCATCATGCTCACCACTTCAAAAAATCCGCGGTATAGTTACCTGCGCCGGTTACTCGCTTTGCCATTACTGGCAACCATCGTATTGTTATTTGCATTTTACACAAATAAAAATGACGACACTACAAAAGCAATTGCAAAAGAAAAAACAACTAACGCTACGCTTTCAGATACCATTCCTGTATATGGAACATACCAGGGAAAAAAAGTCTATGGCGTAAAAGTGTTAACGGCTCAAAACCAGGTAGAACTGCGCTTCCAGGATAATACAACAAAAATATTATCTATTGAGGAAGCAAAAAAAATGAACATACAAATTCCTCCGCCGCCACCGCCATCTGCTTTGAACAGTATTACAATAACGGCAGATACATTGCATTTTGATGGAGATAGTAAATCAACAGTAACACTCGATAACAAGATAGAGGCAAAAGGAGATTTTCACCCTTTATACGTGTTGAATGGGAAAATTATTAGCGAAGAGGAAATGAAAAATTCTACGCTTCATATTAATTCAATCAATGTAATAAAAGGTGATGCTGCCATAAAAAAATATGGCGACAAAGGGAAGAACGGAGCTATTGAAATAAATGCAGTGAATGAAAGCGTAAATGCTGCCTTGAGTGCAGAAACTGTAACGAATGGCGAGGCTAATGACCAATATGATAAGGAGTTTACGAAAGCTCAGATTGAACCCAAATTTCCCGGTGGACAGCAAGCCTGGATAAAATATCTGCAACGAAATTTAAATTCAGAAGTGCCTTATAAGGCGCATGCGCCAAATGGAAATTACACTGTTGTTGTTTCTTTCCTTGTGGACAAAGGAGGAACGATCAGCGAAGTGAAAGCCTTAAATGATCCTGGTTATGGTACAGCCGAAGAAGCGGTGCGCGTAATAAAAGCAGGACCGATGTGGACACCCGCAGTTCAAAATGGAAGAAATGTTATTTATCGTCAGAAACAGTCGATTACTTTTTTGGTAGGAAATTAAAAAAAAATATTTTTTCATAGTTTTAAAAAAAGAATAACCAATCAATATAAAAAGTTTATTTTTTCCCTAAAGCTCAAATTCATTGATTTAGTTTGAAATTAATCGAAACTTAGTTAAATTTGAAATATGAAAGCGCTAACACTTAAAATCCCGGATTCACTTGATATGAATAACAAAGATCTGGCAATGCTTGTCGCTACTCAACTGTATGAACAGGCAAAACTTTCTCTTGGCCAGGCAGCGGAATTGGCAGGCTTATCAAAGCGGGCATTTGCTGAATTATTAGGCAGCTATAATGTTTCTATCTTTAACTTTCCTGCATTAGATTTAAAGAAGGATGTTGCCAATGCCTAAAACTATTATTTCAGACACAAGTTGTTTTATTATTTTGACAAAAATTGGTGAACTTGATCTTTTACAAAAAGTGTATGGCCAAGTTTTGACTACACAAGAAATTGCAACTGAA
>JBDTAN010000127.1:0-6033 GCA_039924585.1 Chitinophagaceae bacterium
GAAATCAGTAAATGTGTCAATGCATTTTTTTGTTTCAAATTTAGCTTGCCAGCCAACTAACAATGAACGAACATTCTGCGAAAATCTGCGGGAGAATAATTCCCACATTTAATTTATTAAAAATGATTGATTAATTTTACAGCTTCTTTCTATTTATAATCATATTTCTAAAAGTATGGTTTCACGTTTTAAATAAATTCAAATGAGCCTTGGCTATTTTTCTTATCCCGCGCCACCGAATGAACCAGTATTGAACTATGCGCCCGGATCTCCTGAAAGAGCTGCATTAAAATATGCTTTACAAAAATTGAAATCAAAGCAACTGGATATTCCCATGTATATCGGAAGCCGTGCTGTAAAAACCGGGAAAAAAGTGGCATTGCATCCGCCACATGAGACTTCATTTACCCTCGGGCATTTTCATGCAGGTGATGAAAAACATGTACACATGGCGATTGATGCCGCATTGAAAGCAAAAGATGCCTGGGCGGATATGCCCTGGGAAGACCGTGCACACATTTTTTTAAAAGCAGCGGATCTTCTTGCTACAAAATATCGATTCGTATTGAATGGTTGCACCATGCTGGGACAAAGTAAAAATGCCTACCAGGCAGAAATTGACAGCGCCTGTGAACTGATCGATTTTTTAAGATTTAATGTGCATTTCCTGAGTGAAATTTATAAACAACAACCGGTTTCTGCACCGGGCATGCATAACAGGATGGAATGGCGGCCATTGGAAGGTTTTGTGCTGGCCATTACACCATTTAATTTTACCGCAATTGCCGGAAATTTGCCAACAAGCGCCGCTATGTGTGGAAATGTAGTGGTATGGAAACCTGCGAATTCACAGGTTTATGCTGCGCAAATGATCATGCGGATTTTAAAAGAAGCCGGCTTGCCGGATGGCGTGATCAATTTAATTTATGTGGACGGCCCAACTTTGGGAAATACCTGTTTTGCGCATCCTGATTTTGCCGGCGTACATTTTACCGGAAGTACAGGTGTATTCAATAGTATGTGGAAGAGTATTGGAGAAAATATTGGTCTGTATAAATCTTACCCAAGAATCGTTGGAGAAACCGGTGGAAAAGATTTTGTAATGATTCATAAAAGTGCTGATGTGGATGTTGCAGCAACAGCGCTGGCAAGAGGATCTTTTGAATACCAGGGACAAAAATGTTCTGCTGCTTCAAGAGCTTACTTACCATCAAATCTTGCAGATGCTATCAAGAAAAAATTGTTGGCGCAATTGGCCACTATGAAAATGGGCACTGTAGAAGATTTCAGTAATTATATAAATGCAGTGATCGACGAGAAAGCTTTTAACAGCATTACAAAATATATTGATGCTGCTAAAAAAGATAAGAAAGCAACCATTCTTGCCGGCGGAAATTATTCTAAAAAGAATGGCTATTTTATTGAACCAACAGTCATTGAGGTAAAAGATCCAAAGTACAGGACCATGTGCGAAGAAATCTTCGGGCCGGTGCTTTCCATTTATGTGTATGATGAAAATAAATTTGAAGAAACACTTGATATTTTAGATGCTTCTTCACCGTATGCGCTTACAGGTGCAATTATCGCCCGTGACCGGGAAGCAATTGTGACTGCAACATCCAGGTTGAGGAATTCTGCAGGCAATTTTTATATCAATGATAAACCGACCGGCGCAGTAGTTGGCCAGCAACCTTTTGGCGGGGCACGTAAAAGTGGTACAAATGATAAGGCAGGAAGTATGATTAATTTATACAGGTGGCTCAGTGCCCGAACAGTAAAAGAAACGTTCAATCCTGCTACAGATTATCCGTATCCATTTTTGAAAGAAGCTTAATATGAATTGCAAATTGCAGAATTGCAATAACATTTTGTTTAAAGAAATTTCACATAAAAAAAATCCCCGACATGGGGATTTTCCTTATATAAAATTTCCTGAAACTTTATTTATTTTCTACTGGTAACATATTGCCTGCAGCGTCCATCATGTGTCCGTCTGCATCGATCATTTGACCTTCTTTCAGCATTGCTTTCTTACCATCTTTCATTTTTACATCACCATTTGACATCACTTTCGTGCCATCAGTTGTAGTCATAGTTTCTGTCATTGCAACCCATGCGCCAGCTTTCATTACCATCATTTTACCATCTTTCATTGTCATGGTACCATCTTTAGGAGCCATTGTAGCAGGAGGCGTGTTCATTGTAGTAGTATCTGGCATTACTGGAGCTGCAGTAGTAGTGTCAGTAGTCATTGTAGAATCTGTAGTCGTATCAGTAGAAGTGCCACTGTTACAAGCACCTAAAATTGCAGCCATAGCTACAACAGAAAGTAATTTTTTCATTTGTTTGATTTTTAATTTAAAGTGTGCAAAATTATGTATTCGTTCATGTGAAATCAAATATTAGATCATTTATAAATTTGAAACCTCAACTTTTATGCTATTTATACCATTGTCTTAACAATTTTTATAAAAAAGCAGTGGGAAAGTTAAATGAAGTGAATGCTAAGAAATTTATAAAACAATCAATTTTATGCCACATAATTTCTGGCAGTTGGAGTTTTAAATGGCCGTATACATTTTTAGTTGAAATAAAAGACATAAAAAAACCGGGATTGGTTACCCGGTATTATTCAAACAAAATTAGAATTAAGAATTATTTCCTTCCTGCAAACCTGCTAAGGAGTTTTAAAATTTCTATATACAACCATACGATCGTTACAAGCAAGCCAAATGCGCCGTACCATTCCATAAATTTTGGTGCGCCACCGGCTGCGCCACGCTCGATCATATCGAAATCCAATAAAAGATTCAATGCGGCAATTGCAACTATAAATAATGAAATGCCTATGCCCAATAAACTTGAATCATAGGTAAATCCAATATTTACATGAAAAAAGCCAAGTACCATAGATATTACATAAAATAGAAAAATCCCCATAGTTGCAGATATGATTACTGAACGTAATTTATCAGTTACTTTTATGATCCTGAAATTATATAGTAGAAACATTGCAATGGATACGCCGAAAGTAAGTCCAACTGCCTGCATGATCAGGCCGGGATATTTGTCGGCAAACATGGAATTAAACATGACTGAAATTCCACCCAGGAAAAAACCTTCAAGGATTGCATATAGTGGTGCGAGAAAAGGCGCCAGCGTAGGTTTAAACGAAATAACTATTGCAACGACCAGTCCGCCAAAAATACCCACCATCATTAAAGTATTCATGGTATTATCGGCAAATTGCGCATGCAAGTTCCAGGTATAAACTGCAGCTCCAATGACCAATAGTAATAAAAATCCGAATTTATTGATTGCACCACGCACTGTCATAGTTTCGGTACCGATGGCTTGGATATTTCCATCCGCCCTGTTCCACATTTTTTCAGAAAGGGTGGGATTAGAAGATTTAAGTATGGACATTTCAATTAGTTTTTAGAATGAAAATTAAAAGTACAATTATTTTGTATTTTGTATGTTTTTCAAACCGGGATAATGATCTAAAGTTTCAAAAACATATCTTGGATCTTTCTTTAAAGTTGAAATAAATTTAATGAGTGAGTCTGTATAATTTGGTTTTGCAAACATCCGGTCATGCGCCAGGATCACAACATTATTTGGTGTGTTTACGGCGATACGATTATCATATGCGTCATTTACTTCTTTCAGCATTTGATCTACACTCTGTATTGGTACTGATCCGCCCTGGTTTTTAAAACGCCATTCAATATCCCATCCCATTACGTTGTAACCCAATGAATCCAGCCGGTCACAAACTGCGCGGACAGATTTTGCACTTTTTACCTGGTGGTCATTTACCCAGGCACTGTTGCCGGGCAGGCGAATAATTTTTACAGGTACTTTAAACATTTCCTGTACTTTCATGAAATCCGCAATGGCACTGTCCGGGTGCGAATAAAAAGTAGAATAATGATCCCGGAATGCATGCGAATAGCTATGATTGGCCAATAAAAATTGCGGGTAGCTATTTCTTACAGAATCTACAATTGCCATCCTGTTTGCATCAAATGCATGCATGCCAACCATAAAAAAAGTAGCTTTTACACCCAGGTCCTGGAAAACTTTTTTACAAATAGTAGAACCCGGAGGTTGAGGTCCATCATCCCAGGTTAAATAAATATATCTTTTGGCTGGATCATATGTAAAAGGCGCACTGATAAATCCACCATTTGCTACAAAAACTGAATCGGCTTTTTTCTTTGCAGCAATAGAATCTTGCTGCGGTGTAGTTTTTTCTTTTCCACTATTACAGGACAAAACGAATAATGAGAAAACCAATAAGAGCAATAGCATTGATCTTGAAAAAAAGGGAAAATCTTTTTTGAACATGTAGTGTTTTTTTAACCTACAAATATAGCCAAGTGCAATGAAAAGATGCTAACACAATTTTGTTATTAAATGATTTTTAACGCTTCAAAAATAAATCTACCTTCATATCCATTTTTAATTATAGCGTAACTTTGCTTACTCTTTATTTTTTACCAGATATTTTTATACATGAATACAAATGAAACCATTCTTAAAGATGTAGTTATAAAATTTGCCGGCGATAGTGGCGATGGCATGCAATTTACAGGATCACAATTTACAGAAAACACAGCCCTCATGGGCATTGATCTCGCAACATTTCCAGAGTTCCCCGCGGAAATACGCGCACCTTTAGGAACTGTTCCAGGCGTGAGTGGATTTCAATTACGCTTTTCTTCCGACCCTGTTTATACACCCGGCGATCTCTGCGATGTATTGGTGGCAATGAATGCAGCCGCATTAAAAGTAAACCTGCGTGGCTTGAAATATGGGGCAAAAATTATTGCCAATAAAGATGGTTTTGATGCTAAAAATTTGCGGCTTGCTAAATATGGTGATGGTATAAATCCTTTGGAAGACGGAAGCCTCGATGGTTATGAAGTAATTGAAATGGATGTAACGCGGATGACAAGGGAAGCGCTTAAAGATTTTACGACTTTAGGAACAAAAGAAAAAGACCGTGCGAAAAATATGTTCGTACTCGGTTTTTTATATTGGATGTATAACCGGGAACTGGAAAATACCATGCGTTTTATTCAGCAGAAATTTAAAAACAAACCAGATATTCTCGAAAGTAATTTAACTGTTTTAAAAGCAGGCTACAATTATGGAGATACCACGGAAACATTTACATCGCGGTATAAAGTAGAAAAAGCAAAATTGCCGCCGGGAAAATACAGGAGTATCATGGGCAACCAAGCGTTGGTGTATGGCTTGATCGCTGCTTCGCAAAAAAGTGGTTTGCCAATTTTCCTGGGCACATACCCGATCACACCGGCCTCAGATATTTTACATGAATTGAGTAAAAATAAATCCTTTGGTATTCGTACTTTCCAGGCAGAAGATGAGATCGCCGGAATCTCAGCAGCAATTGGCGCTTCCTATGGAGGCAGCCTGGGTGTTACATCCACTTCAGGTCCCGGACTTGCATTAAAAGCGGAAGCAATGGGATTGGCTGTGATGCTTGAAATTCCTTTATTGATCATAGATGTTCAACGTGGCGGCCCTTCTACTGGTTTACCTACAAAAACAGAACAAAGTGATTTGCTCCAGGCTTATTATGGAAGAAACGGAGAATGCCCGATGCCGATAATTGCTTCTTCCACACCTAGTGATTGTTTTTTTGCAGTATATGAAGCAGTGCGAATAGCTGTGCAACACATGACACCAGTGATACTTTTAAGTGATGGATATATTGCCAATGGCGCTGAACCCTGGCGTTTTCCACAAACAAAAGATCTGCCTGACATTGAAGTTCATTTTCAAAAAGAATTGCAGGAAGGCCGTGAAAAATTCCTGCCTTATTTGCGCGATCAGAAACTGGTAAGAAACTGGGTAGTTCCGGGAACACCAGGACTGGAACATCGTATTGGTGGTTTGGAAAAAGAAGATGTAACGGGAAATGTGAGTTATGACGCTGATAATCACCAGCACATGGTTAAAACACGACAAGCCAAAGTGGACAATATTGCACAATTTATA
>JBDTAN010000128.1:0-3397 GCA_039924585.1 Chitinophagaceae bacterium
GAATATGTATAGCCGTAAGTTTTATTCAAGAAAATAAGTTTAGTAGACTAGTAATTATTAGACTATTGCGGCTTCACGTTCTTTTACTTCATCTTTATTTTCTTCCACGGAAAATTTCCCATTTTCTTCTTCCCGCATCATCACGCTCGTTTTCCTGTTACCATCATGACTCCAGCCGGGCGGGCCGAAAACGTAGTTCCAGCGCTGTTTCCAGCTTAAGCCTTTTATGCGAACATCTTTTGCCATTTGTTTCCATTCATGAAAAACAATATTTACGGCATTTTTATTTTCGATATTTTTTGTAAGTCCGTAAATAATTGGCTGGTATTCTTCTTCAGGTAATTCAGGCTGGAATGTGCCAAATAATTTATCCCAGAAAATGAGAAACATGCCCATATTTTTATCCAGGTATTTTGGGTTATTTGCATGATGCACACGGTGATGGGAAGGTGTTACAAAAATATATTCCAGCGGTCCCATTTTTTTAATGAATTCTGTATGCACAAAAATGCCCCAGATCTGTGTGGCGGAATACATGAAAACAATATCAGCCGCATTGAAACCAAACCAGGCAAGTGGTAAAAAATAAATAAACCGATACAGTGGCTGGAAAACGGATGACCGGAATCCCACGGAAAAATTCAGGTGTTCGGAACTATGATGCGTGACATGCGTGGCCCAGAAAAACCGCACTTCATGATCGAAGCGATGTAACCAGTAATATAAAAAATCTTCCGCGATGAGTAAGATGAACCAATACATAAAACCCCGCTCCCATTGGATCACAGCGAATTGAAAAATCCATGCAAGAATCGCTATATAAATAATGCGGAATGACAGGTCAACTACCGAATTAAGAATCATCAGATACACATTTGCAGCAGTATCTTTTAGTGTATATGCTTTTTTATGCTGGAAATGAGACAGCAATAATTCGCCACCAATTATAATAATATAAATGGGCGTGGAAATGATCCATAATAATTGTTCTTTCACTAATTCCATTTGCTTTTGCTGCTTGTTCCTGCGGCGAAATTAAAACAGTTATGGGTAAGCGTTGCCAATTTTATGAGATAAAAATGCTAAACATCATATAGAAAGGTTGTGCATACCCGGGAAATATGAAAACAGTAAATTTTAATTAGGATAAATGGAGATGAAATATTGGAAAAGAAATAACTTGTATTAAAAAATGCCGCTCCGATGGGCATAAGCTTCAACTTAAAAACATTTTTAAATTTATTAAAACCCTGAAAGGGTTGAATATGAAATGAAACTTATTCTTGGATTTTCAAATTATAATTAAACTTTTTTTTACATTCAACCCGCTTCGGGGTTGGCGTTTAACTGAATGCTTTTACTACGGGTTGCAACCCGTGGCTATTTACATTCTACCACTTCGCGGTAGTCTACAAATCAAATATTTTCATATGCAATGAAACATGTTTTAATTCTTATTCAAGTTATAATTCTGAAACCAATGGTAATGAAATATTTTAAATTGACGCGTCTATTCAAGAAGGTGGGAATAAGTTAACAGGATTCTATGAGAGAAATTTTGAGGCTTGTAAAGACGATAGCATGAGAATATTTAAAAATCAATTTTAAATTAAATATTTTTGCGCATAAAATTCTGCAGGCAAATGCAGGAGGAATCACATGAATGAAAAAATATTAGATAACTGGCAACAAAAATCTGCCGCACATCAAAAAGAATATAAGCATTTTTTGAAAAAAGCGGATACGCGTAAAACGCTTAAACGTTTGCCGCAATTACATGAAGAAGCATTTGAAAAAATTGATTGCCTGCAATGCGCTGCCTGTTGCAAAAATTATTCACCCCGTTTTAAAACGCCCGATATCAAACGTATCAGCAAACATTTAAAAATGCGGGAATCTGTTTTGATAGATACATATTTGCGGCTGGATGAAGATGGCGACTATGTGATGAAAACCGCGCCCTGTGCATTTTTGGGCGCAGATAATGCATGTACAATTTATGCAGAAAGGCCTTCAGATTGCAGGCGTTTTCCCTATACGGATGAAGATGTATTTTTAAAACGCGCGAAGATCACGGAAAAGAATTCTACATTTTGCCCGATTGTTTTTTATGTATTGGAAAAATTAATGGAGGTGAAATAAATTTTTATCTGAATACTGGCCAGGCGAAGCAATATATGTTGGAGAGAATGAAATAATTTCAATTGCCAATGCTTTTAAGCAGTGGTTAATTGCAATAAATTGAAATGGGCTTTAGCCCAAAAGGAATGTGGCTAAAGCCATTAGCTCCCTCGAATACTTTTAATCCACGACTTAAAAGTCGTGGCAATTGATGCTTTATATTATTTATACTTTTTTAATTTAAAAAAAAATCATTGAATACATATTTCATAAAATTGAAAACAATAAAATAATTGAGTGATACATGACTGCTGCTCAAAGAACAGAAAGTACAAGAGTGCGATCTCTACGGTCGTAGAGACAGACACAACAGGCGATGCTATGAAAAACAAAGCTGGCTACAAAAAAAAATATAAATATAAATTTATATAATCATCTTTTCAATTGCCACTGCTTTTAAGCAGTGGTCAATGACAAAAATAGTAAAATGGGCTTTAGCCCAAAAGGAATGTGGCTAAAGCCATTAGCTCCCTCGAATACTTTTAATCCACGAATTAAAAGTCGTGGCAATTGATCGTTGATTATGAAATTATATTTATTCAGTGCAGCAGTTATCAATGAAGGGAAGTTATAATAATTTTTTGATAAAGGCAGATGCTTAAAGAACAGAAAGTACAAGAGTGCGACGCAAGGAACGATACCATGAAAAACAAAAGCCGGGTATCAAAATAAAATAAATAAAATTGATTTAAACAATTATCATTTCAATTACCACGACTTAAAAGTCGCGCCAAATGATTGGGAATAAAAAATCAATATTCCATTTTTCTCAAAGCCGGCGCTTTAAACCAAGTGGTGACCACAACAATTAATGTAAGGCAACCGCCAAAAATAACTGATGGTACAACGCCGAATAATTTCGCCGCCACACCACTTTCAAATTGCCCCAGTTCATTGCTCGAATTAATGAACATGCTATTTACACTCAACACGCGGCCGCGCATATTATCCGGTGTTTTTAACTGCATGATCGTACCTCGCACGACAACGCTAATTCCATCGAGCATGCCGCCAATAACCAATGCGCCAAAGGATAACCAGAACGATCGGGAGAATGCAAAAATGATCACGCAAATTCCAAATCCTGCTACGGCGAAAAATAATTTTCTTCCCTGTTTTGCCTGCATCGGCGCGATGGTTAATAAAATAACGCTACAGATGGAGCCCAGGTCTGTAGCGGCATTCAGCCAGCCGAAACCTTCTGCACCTACATTCA
>JBDTAN010000129.1:0-4566 GCA_039924585.1 Chitinophagaceae bacterium
GCAAACTTTTTTCCACGGATTGATTCAAGCGGCTTTTCATTTTTTCATCAACGGGAAGCCTGTCAATTACCACTTCTATATCATGCACTTTATACCGGTCCACCTGCATACCAGCTTTCAGGTCTAACACTTCACCATCAACGCGCACTTTTAAAAAACCTTTTTTTCGAATGTCTTCAAAGAGTTCTCTGTAATGGCCTTTGCGCCCGCGTACGAGTGGTGCCAGCAAGGTGATTTTTTCATTAAAACATTTTGCAAAAATATCAGCGACAATTTCTGATTCATTAAACTGAACCATTTTTTTTCCTGTATTATAACTATATGCTTCTCCAATTCTGGCAAATAGCAAACGCAAAAAATCATACACTTCAGTCACGGTGCCGACTGTAGATCGTGGATTTTTATTCGTGGTTTTTTGTTCGATGGAAATGACCGGGCTGAGGCCGGTGATTTCATCCACATCAGGCCTTTCCATATCGCCCATAAATTGACGGGCGTAGGCGCTGAAACTTTCCATGTAGCGGCGCTGGCCTTCATTATAAATTGTGTCGAATGCTAGTGAAGATTTGCCACTTCCACTCACGCCGGTAAAGACCACCAGCTTATTTTTAGGAATGGTGATGTCAATATTTTTCAGGTTATGTTCCCTTGCGCCAAACACTTCCAGGACTTCCGGTAAAGTTTCGATATCATTTTCCTGCACTTTCTTTTTCCCCATATAATTTTTGCTGATTGCAAATTTACGAAAAAGGTGTGGGTAAAAATTTCATGTGATTTGCTAAATTTTTTACTTTTATTATCCGGATAATTGAAATATGTCGAAATGAGAAACTTAAATTATTTTAGGTTAGAATACACAAAACGTTCCTCCGGAACGATACTACCTTTTAATAATAATTCTACCCTTGAAATGTTCCTCTACAACATAAAAACCGTTAATGTCTTGAAAAAACGATCGATGATTTTTCTTATCAATACACTGAGAATAGAATAGCTTCAATTATTTCATTTAAAAAATGTTCCGGAGGAACATCTTATGGGTAACATTTCATGCGGAGTAAGTTTAAGGCGTTCCGGAGGAACGCTTTGTGCTTGCTTTTATAACCTCTTCGTAAATCCCGCATATCTCCTGCCCTATCGTTTCATAATTGTATTTTGAAATTGCATCCATAGAAATTTTTTCGCGGTCAATGTTTGAATAAGATGAATATATTTTTTTCATGCTATCAAGCAATGCATTTTCATCTTCACTTTTTATAAGTATTCCATTTGTTTCATTGATCAATTCTGATATGCCACCAACATCCGTACTGATCACAGGAAGCCCGCAACAGAGCGCTTCAATGATCACGCAGGGAAGATTTTCAAAGCGACTGTATAAAATGCACGCATCGGCAGTTTGCATTTTTTCAGCAACTTCCGGGTAGGATAATAAGTCGGTGAATTCTATATTTTCAGATGGTATGCCAAGCTCATTTGAATATGCCTCAACAAGATCAAAATTTTCACCAACCATGATTAATTTTGATGATAGATATTCTTTTACAAAAAGAGAAAATGCATGTACAATTCCACGCGGATTCTTTTGAAATTTCATCGTGGACACATGTATGAATGTAAAAATTTTGTTATCTCCTTCTTCCTTTTTTTTATAAAAAAATAGATCTGTGTCCGCTACATTTGGAACAGGTTTGTATGCAACTTTCGTAACGATTTCATTCACTGCTTTTCCCAGGTGATCAGAAACCGGCAAAAATAAACTACATTTTACCAGTATCTTTTTTGTATAAGATTTGAAAATAAAATTGCGGCCGGAAAATTTATCCCTTGCTTCATCATTATAAATGGCCCAATGTTCTGTAACAACAAATGGAATTGTATATTTTTTTTTCAACCATAAAGCAATGATGCCTGCTTTCATAGGAACATGTACATGCACAATGTCCGGCAAACCGTTTTCGAGGATATATTTTTTTACCTGCACTTTCATCATTTTTTTATAGCGCATTCCCGTAATGATCTTTGATATAAAAGAAAAACCTTGCGAAACGGGATAATAAAGAAACGTCTCTTTCAGATTTCCTTCTTCACTAGTTGATATCTCTCCCTTCATCGTATGATGAAAGTCTGGTTCAGCGTGTATTACAGTAACTTTAGCAAACAAAGAAACAGCCCGCGCATGACGCTGAATGAAATCGCCATTCATCGCGTCGAGTTTATTTGGGTACCAGCTTGTAAGCCAAAGCGCCTTGATCATTTTTTGAAATTATACTGAAACTTTTATTCGATTTTTTCTTTACTGGTTATTTTTTTCAGCCAGGAATAATCTGTTTTTTTCCAGGTAAAAAAGTTAATAATATTAATGTTATAATCCAGTTTAAATTGTCTTAAAGAAAATGCCAGGTTGGCCATATATGCAACAGTGCTCACACAAGCAGCAGCTACAATTCCATACACCGGAACTAAAAAATAATCACCTATAATTACGATGACCAATGCGATCGTAGCGCCAATAACATTTACCCGCAAATTTCCTTTTCCTGCAAAATAGGAAGACAACATTGTCAGCACGGATAATGAAAAAATTCCAGGAATGAGAATGATAAATGGAAGCCACATGCGGTCAAATGTTTCTCCGAAAACAGCGATGAAAATAGCGTTTCCAAAAAATGCTGTTAGGATCAATGCAACTAAAAATAATTGTGAAAGTAACCGAGCAATGATCATGATGCCGGTATGAAATTGTTCGCGCCCTTTGCCACTGGCTGTTCCTGGATATACGACACTGGCAATAATTTGTGGTACGATCAGCAACATTTGCCCGATCTTTGAAACCTGTATATAATTTCCCAGGTCTGCATCCGTGCAAACCGGGCTCTTGTGTACAAACCAATAATCAATGCGATAAACCAGGAAAAAAATAGTATTCGCCATCAAGGCAATCACAGAAAAGCGTAATATCTTTTTTGTATCAATTGCGTTCGTCCAGCCAAACTCCCGCCAACTCTTGTTTTGAACAAGGTAAGCAATAAATAAAACAACACCCTGCAAGAGGAAATAAAAGAAATAAATATTCAATACAATATCTATGGCATCCCCAGAATAAATAAAGAAATACAGAATAAGGATCAATAACGAAATATTCAGTAAAACCATTATAATATTCGGCAACTTAAAAATTCCTTTTGCATAAAATAAAACAGTTGCATAATTCGTGAGTAATAAACCCGTGATATAACAAAATGAAAAATAAAAATATTTCATACCGGCTGTTGGATCCAGTTCGCCGAAATAATGCAGGTAAAAATATAAAAGGAAACTGGAAATAAAACCTATAACCAAACTCCATAAAGCAGATACCCAGAAAAGATGATTGGCATTTATTTTTCCGGAAGCAGCGAAAAAAGTTATACCCGATTCCAGGCTTAAGCTGGCCAGTAGTTGCACAAATGCAAAGATGTTGGTGAGGTAAAAAACCCAACCAATTGTGGAGGCCTGCAGGTAACGCGAAAAGAAAATATTTACCAGCAATAAAGAAATAAAATACAGGCTCCGCCATATCATTCCCTGCTGCAATGAAACTTTAAAATTCATGCGCAGGTATTAATTCTACAATAATATGCATTATGGAAGGCTTTTAATAATCGTACAAAATTCCTGTGCATTTAATGAAGCACCGCCAACGAGGCCGCCATCTACATCATTTTGAGAAAAGAGTTCAACTGCATTATTTCCTTTTACACTTCCGCCATACAGGATGCTGATATCACTTGCAATTTTATCGCCGAAATGCCTGGCTAATGTTGAACGTAAATGAAAATGCATATCCTGTGCTTCCGCCGTGGTGGCGGTTTTGCCGGTTCCGATGGCCCAAATTGGTTCGTAGGCAATAATTACTTTTTCCATTGATTCTGGGCTCAGGTGAAAAAGAGATTCCTTTATTTGTTTTGCTACAAATTCATTTTGCTTTCCGGATTCACGTACATCTAATGATTCGCCGCAACAGAAAATCGGTGTAAGATCTTTTTCAAGTATAAGGTTTAATTTTTCTGCCAGCATTGAATTGCTTTCATTAAAATTAGCCCTTCTTTCAGAATGGCCGATGATCACATGCGTTACATTCAATGAAGCGATCATATCCACTGAAACTTCCCCAGTGTAAGCACCGGATTTTTTATCAGAACAATCCTGTGCAGCAACAAAATAATTTTTCTTACCGGAAATTTTTTGCTGTGCAAATTGCAGGTAAGGAAATGGTACTGCAAATATTGCTTGCTGATGATCGTTTAATTCAATTTTTTCATTTAAAATATCATCTAATAATTTTTCACCTTCCGAAACAGTCAAATTCATTTTCCAGTTTGCAGCCGCAATCTTCTTTCTCATGATTTATTTATTTAGTTTGAGCAAATATATATTTCAAAGTATTTTTTTCCGCATCTGTGAAAATTTCATTCTTAAAACTTT
This sequence comes from Chitinophagaceae bacterium, assembly GCA_039924585.1. Lineage (GTDB taxonomy): Bacteria > Bacteroidota > Bacteroidia > Chitinophagales > Chitinophagaceae > JAFDXJ01. The sequence goes on from JBDTAN010000129.1 coordinate 4,468, forward strand.
TCCAGTTGCTTATATGTTCCATGGCCTTTTCTATATCATATTTTTCTGGATCATCAAAACCCCAACTAAAATCGGGGATTAAATTTGGTGAAAGGCCAG
>JBDTAN010000130.1:0-7460 GCA_039924585.1 Chitinophagaceae bacterium
TATGTAGGTCAGCTATCTCTTTTTCAAGTTCCTTTATATCTGTAATTTTATCAATCGCCGCAAATTCAGACTGCAATGGCGACCAACCTGCTTTATTTATAGCAGTGCTATCCATAGCACTTTTCCAAAAATCACCAATTTTTTGATCGGCTGTACCCTGTGCTGCATTTGCCTTTGCGGCATTGTCAGCAATTTCCTTCAAGCGGTTTTGATTTTCCTGGATCACCAAAGCACCAATACCCCAGGAACTCTGATCTGCCGGAATAGGATTATTTTTTATCCATCCGCCATTGGCATAATCAAAAAAATCATCTGCCGGATTTACAGTTGTGTCCATATTAACGGCCAGTACATCTTTTTTGGCCGGAGTTTCAGCTGTGTTTGTTTTACAGGAAATCATTCCTGTAAATAAAATTGCCAGTGGTAGAACGACTTTATAGGTCATGGTTGAAAATTTAGGAAGCTAAAGTAGGAAAGAATGAATATTCTTACTTTTTTTTTTGATGGATGGAAAAAGAAAATATGTTTTTAAAAATTTGAAATGCCTTGTTCCATGTGCATTTTGTAAGAATACTTGTTTTCATTCTTGAATGAAATGTGGGAAGTTAAAATTTTAAAAATAAATTTTATCTTCACCAACCTTATGTGGAGTAACCTGAAAAAGCTATCTATTTTCAATTTTAAAAAAAAAATCCATGACGGAAGCAAGACAAAAAAAATTGGAAAATGTATTGAATAAAAGACAGGTAAACCTGACTGTTGTTTTGGAAAATGTAAATGATCCGCACAATATTTCAGCGGTGATGCGCACCTGTGATGCGGTGGGCATACAAGATATTTATATTTTGAATACCTACATTCCTCCTCCTAAAAAATGGGGTTTTAAAAGTAGCCGCAGCGCTTCAAAATGGATGACTGTTCACTTTTTTGATGACAGAGAAAAGTGTATGGCTGTTATAAAGAATAAGTATGAAAATATTTTTGCAGCTTGCCTGGATCCGGGCGCTGCTTCGTTATATGCAATGGACATGGTAAATAATATGGCGTTGGTTTTTGGAAATGAAAAAGATGGCGTGAGTGAAGAAATGAAAAGGAGCGTACAGGGTTTTTTTAAAATTCCACAGGTTGGCATAATTGAAAGCCTGAATATTTCTGTGGCTTGTGCGATAACTTTATATGAAGCGTACCGGCAAAGAGATGCTCAAAAAATGTACGATATTCCTCAAATGAAAACAGACCAAAAAATAGTATTGATGGAAAAATGGGGATTGAGTGATACTGGTAAATGATTGGGTGGATTTTCGTATTTTCGCCAATTGAATTTTATTCTTCAGCCCTTATGTTATCCCGCAAAGCAAAATATGCGATCAATGCACTCGTTTTCCTGGCCCGGGAAAATAAAAAGCGCGAACCTATCCAGATCAGTAAAATTTCTGAAAGTGAAAATATTCCAAGGAAATTTCTTGAGGCCATTTTATTGGACCTGAGGAATGCAGGTATTTTGCAAAGCCGCAAAGGAAAATTTGGCGGATATTATCTACAGAAAGATCCGGCAGATATTAATATGGCCACCGTAATGCGCCTTTTCGACGGGCCCATTGCACTCTTGCCCTGTGTGGCTTCCAACAATTATGAACGCTGTGAAGAATGTACGGATGAAGAAACTTGTGGCATACGCGATGTGTTTTCAGAAGTGCGTATGGAAACTTTAAAGATCTTAAATAATGCGACGCTTGCCGATATTGTAAAGCGCAGTAAATCCCTGGCCAAAAAAATAAAATAAATTTTAATTCCTATTAATTCAATAGGAATTATATATTTGAAAAATATTTACTATTTATATGAAATATTTTTCAGGAATTGTATGCTTATTTTTCTATCTGTTTTTTGGAAAAAATAGCCTGGCTCAAGGCGTGAAAACTGATTCGGTTTCTATTCAAAAATCTACGCCAAAGCTTTTAACCATTTCGGCAGAACTCAGGCTGCGTGCGGAATACAGGCATGGCTATAAAAATTTGTATCCACTCACAAATCCAGATACAACGGGCGCTTTCTTTATTGGCCAGCGTACCCGTATCAATTTGGATTTTACTACTAAACATTTTGATTTTTATGCATCCCTGCAAGATGTACGCGTGTGGGGGCAACAGGATACAAGGTTTGGAACGACAACGCCATTACCGGCCGACATGACCACTTTTCCCTTATATCTTTTTGAAATTTATGCAGAGCCGCATTTTAATGATAACTGGTCATTAAGACTTGGAAGGCAAAGGATCATCTATGATAATGAACGGCTTTTTTCTGAAAATGACTGGCGAAATACAAGCGTTTCCCACGATGCAGCAAGACTTATTTATGTGAATAATAAAAAGAATGTGCAGGCAGAATTTACAGGTGCATTTAACCAGTTTGGAGAAAATTATTTGACGACAAATTATAAGCCCAATGGTTTTTTAAATTATAAAGTTTTGGGTATTCAATATTTAAAATGGAAAATAGATTCAGCTTTTTCTTTAACGACCATCAATGCAATGGATGGTTATCAAAGTTCATTGCCGGGGGATTATAAAACCACATTTATGCGATTCACTTCGGGTGGGCGCTTAGAATATACGCAGCAGAAATTTTATGCAACCATTGCCGCGTATTATCAATATGGAAAAGATTCGTCGGGGTATAAATTATCAGCTTATTATTTCCAGCCGGAAATAAGATATACTGCAAAAACTTTCTCCTCACGATTAGGTCTTGAATATATGAGTGGTAATAATGGGGAAAATCCATTTACCACCGATCATTCTTTTGTGACATTATATGGCACTAATCACAAATTCAATGGTAGCCTGGATTTGCTGGCATCATTTCCCAAAGATATTGGAAATGCAGGCTTAATAAATCCGTATATTTTCTTATATTTTACAAAAAATAAATGGACGGTGCAAATGCAAAATCATTTGTTTTATTTGCAAAACAAATATGAGTATGCAGGAAATATTCTAAAGAAATATTTAGGCTATGAAAATGACTGGAAAATAAATTATAAAGCGAATAGTTTTACCCTTTTAGAATTTGGATTTTCCTGGGCGAAAGTTTCCAACACAATGGCCATTGTAAAAAACCCGAAAGCACCTGATCCTGCTGCTTTTTCTACAACACCTTATTTTGGTTATCTAATGGTAAAATTCACACCAGTGATCGGAAAGATCGGAATGAATTAAATGCATAAATTAAAAAGCGTTTTGCAATTGACATTACAAAACGCTTTTAATTAAAATTCAATCCGGCTATTATTTTATAAGCCTTTTAAGAAATCATTTGCCTGTGCGACATAATCATCATTCTTCGCGGCTGTAGCTAATTCCTTACATTTTTGAGCATCATTTTTTGCCTGCATTTTTTTGCCTTGCGCTTTTTCAATTTTCGCGCGTAATAAATACATGTAAAAAGCATCCGGACTTTCTGTGATTGCTTTATTTACATTTTCCAGGGCCTTATCATTATTTTTATCCCATTCATAATAAAAGTTGGCAGCCTGCCAGTACGGTTTTTTATCGCCCTGCGTCAGCGATTGCTCAATCTGCGTGCGTATCCTGTCCACTATATTAGTGATGATCGGAATGCTTACTAAAGTCGTTCCCCAACTCAATTGCAATTCACAATTTTGATATTTCACATTGGCAACCTGCATGGTAAAAGATTCCACAAAGGGTTTGGTTTCTGTTACAGGAACTTTGAAACGTACCACATCATCCGACTCAAGATATCCATCGGAGCCCCAGTTTTTCAAACCTTTATTTAAAATGATTTCCCATTGATTTTTGCCTGGGATCGTGTACAAAACATAAGAGCCTGTATCAAGGTCTTTACCGCCAATGGTCACTTTATCTGTAAAAGTAATTTTCGTTGCTGCATTCGCACCGGTACGCCACAATTTTCCAAGTGGAGCAAGGTCACTATTTTGCATAAAAACGGTCCTGTTTTTTATTCCCGGCCTTGAGTAGGTGATCATAATTTTTCCCAATCCAAAATCCTGTGAAATTGTTTCTGTTGGACTTGGTGCGGGTAATTGTGCTTTTGCTACAAACATCATGGCAATACCTGTTGCCAATAAAAAGATTTTTTTCATATGTATTTTTTAAAGTGGTCTAATATAGCACAAATTCCCGAATGGAAGGATGATTAGAAATGAATTTCTACACTTGAATTCGTAGTATTGGTGGCAGGTTTCCACAATGGCCCTTCCTGTAAAATTTTTGAAGCTAAACTGTCCATTATTGGAGAAAGTGATTGGACGATTTTATAATTTGAAGGCTGACCACTTTTGCTAATTTCAAAATCAATTTTTACTATCCCGGAAATATAATTTTTGAGCATTATCTTTTTGTAAAAAACAGCTCTTTCATTTACATACTGATTAAATGCATTCCGGCCTTCCACTGGTGTTGGCAAAGTATCAAAAGTTAACTTGTTTTGTGAAATAAGAAAAGGTGCATCTGCCTTATTGGTGCCTGATTTTCCTGGAAATGTTTCAATGCTATCAGCCAGTATATTTTCCTGCATAGCATTGACAGGAGCAGCTTGTACAATTTTCTTTGAATCTTTTTCTACAGAAATATCAGTTCTTTGGGTAGATGATTTCTGTATTGCTGTTTTCCCCTGTGAAGATTTATTATCCGCCAATAAAGTTGTATCGATTAATTGAGTGATCGTGTCTTTTTGAATCTTTTGATGAATGGTGTTGTCTGCCAAAATTGTTGTTGACGGATTTCCCCTGTACCAGGTGTACCAGGCAATGCCACCCGCTAAAAGAAGAACCATAAATATGGCCGCCACACGCAACAATACCGGGTTTATAAAGAAAACAGGTGCCTTTTTTTTTGTTGCTTTTGTGGTTAAATTTTGATTTAAAAGAGACGCATTCTTTTTTATCTCCGACCAATTATTTTGTTGATCATGAAATCCTTCCATGGCTTCAGCCAGGAATGGATCATTTAATGCAGCTTCTTCCATTGCATGCATTTCTGCACTGCTCATCTTCCCGGAGAAATATTTTTCAATTTCTTCAAAAGATGCAGGATCATATGATTTTTTATTATCCATTTTGTTCCATGCAGATTTTCAGGTTACGCCGCCCATTTTGAATAGTGCTGCGTACTTTATTCCATTCCAAACCTGTTTTCTCCGCAATTTCATTATAACATCTTTTTTCTGTATAAAATAGAAAAATACTCTGCTTTTGCAATGACGGAAGCGTTTCCAAACACTTTTCAAGCTCATTGAGTTTCATTTCTTTTTCATCTATATCTTCCTGATGCGAAAAAGTGTCTGTTTGCATAAATGATTCATCTATTTCTACAACACGAGCGCTTTTTTTACTGCGCAATTTCATCAAGCAATGATTTTTTGCCACGCTATAAAGCCAGCTTTTAAAATATTTTATTTCATGTTTTCTAACCTTTATCACTAATTCTTCATAAATATCCATCACGGCATCTTTGGCGGTTTCAGGTTCCTTAAAATATTTTAGACAAACACCATATACCAATGCATAATATCGCTGATACAGCATTCCCAAGGCTTCCTGACCGGCACTTTTTTTAAAGGCAACCAATAATTCTTCATCAGAACTTTCGCTATTAATATATGGGTCTTTGGAGGTCAAAAAATTGAAGGTTAATCTAAGATATTGAAATTATTGATCAACTGGTTTTTTTGTATAAAAATTTTTCTGAAATGCAGGATGGAATTGTTGCAAAGTACTGCGTAAATAATCCCTGTCTAAGTGCGTATAAATTTCCGTAGTAGTAATACTTTCATGGCCCAGCATTTCCTGCACAGCACGGAGGTTTGCGCCTCCTTCCACAAGATGTGTAGCGAAAGAGTGGCGTAAAGTGTGTGGGGAAATGGTTTTTTTTATGCCCGCTTTTTTTGCTAAATCTTTAATGATATTAAAAATCATAATGCGGCTTAGATTTTTGCCATGGCTATTTATAAAAACAACATCCTCAAAACCTGCTTGAATTTTTTGATGCACACGTATTTGATGAATATATAATTCTGTATATTTTATCGCCGACTTTCCAACAGGTATCAGTCTTTCCTTATTTCCTTTACCGGTAACTTTTATAAATCCCATTTCAAAATGCAGGCCGCTAAGTAAAAGGTTAGTTACTTCACTCACACGCAAACCGCAACTGTACATGATCTCGATAATTGCCCTGTTGCGCGCGCCGGCTGGTTTTCCCGCTTCAATAAAAGAGATCATATTTTCAATTTCGTTGACTTCAAGTACCTCTGGTAAATGCCTTTTTAAGCGAGGTGTTTCCAGCAGGAGGGAAGGATCATTTTCCACGATTTCTTCCTGCATGCAAAAGGTAAAAAAGTTTCGTATTCCAGAAATGATTCGCGCCTGTGAAGCAGGGCTCATGCCGAGTTCATGCAGCCATTTGATAAATGACTGGAGATCTTTATTGGTGATTTCTGATGGTTTTGGTTTTCTTTCATTCAGTTCAAACCAGGAGATTAGCAATTTGAGGTCATGCATATACGCTTCCAGGGAAAGTTTACCCAAAGATTTTTCCAGGAGCAAATATTGTTTAAAACCTTTCAGGTATGATTCCCACATAAAATGAAAACGTATTTGGTAAAATTAAATTTTTGCAATTCCTTTGAACATGTAAAATAATTCCTGCAAATCTACATTTAGAAAAATTATTTCTTCGCTATCATGCAGCCGGTAAATATTCGCTCTTTTATTCAGAAAAAAAATTTTCACCAAAAAAAGATGAAACGCTTTTTGGCGCGTGTAGAAAAAAAACCACCGGAAAAACTGTATAGTTTAATGCTGGAGCTTGACCGGGAAGTATGGAAAGAAATTGATTGCATTACTTGCGCGCGTTGTTGTAAAACGATGACGCCTACTTTTACACAAAAAGATATCCAGCGTATTTCAGCGCATTTAAAAATGACTGCGCGTGCATTTAAACAAAAATATTTGTTGTATGAAAAAAAGGATAAGGATTGGGTAAATGTTTTAAGGCCCTGCCAGTTTCTTGATATGAAAACAAATATGTGCACCATTTATGCCGTGCGGCCCGCTGACTGTGCAGGTTTCCCGCATTTTAAAAAGAAACAGCCGGTAGAATATATTCATGTACATCAGCAAAATGTTTCGCATTGCCCGGCAACTTATTTAATGGTGGAAAAAATGGTGCAAAAACTGGAAATGACACTTTAAATTTTATTTAGAAATATACATCTTCTAGCAAAAAAAATTCTGCGGGTGCATTAAAATGCAACATAATTGCCACTACATCAAATTGTATATATTTCCATTCCGGGTGCAGGTACTGATATTCTTCTGCCGCATTCCGCAGGTTGGTCATTTTCTTTTTACCAATACTTTCTTCCGGATAACCATACTTCATAGTAGTGCGTGTTTTGATTTCAATAAAATG
>JBDTAN010000131.1:0-5213 GCA_039924585.1 Chitinophagaceae bacterium
GCAAAGAAAATTTCACGGCTTCCTTCAAGGGCTGCTTTTCGTATGGGCAAACCACTTTCCAGTTTCCTGAATATATTTTCCGTGACGACGATACCATCGTCTACGACAAGTCCCGTTGCCAACACAATTCCGAGCAGCGTTAATACATTCACAGAAAAGCCCGCGAGGTACATGATAAAAAAAGTAGATAGCAATGAAATCGGAATATCAATTAATGGCCTTAATGCAATCAGGAAATCCCTGAAGAAAAATAAGATGACTAAAACAACAAGTGAAAAAGAAATTAAAATCGTTTCTTCCACTTCGGATAAAGATTTCTTTACATTTTTAGTGGCATCGACTAAAACATTAAAAACAATGTCAGATTTATTTTGCTTTTCTACTTCATCCAGGCGTTTATAAAATTCATCTGCTATTTGAATATAATTTGAACCGGGTTGTGGAATGATCGCAATACCAACAGCATTTACACCATTATATTTCCAGCTGAACTCATCATCCTCTGGGCCCAGTTCTACTTTGGCAACATCTGATAAGCGAACAATCCCTGTTTTATTTTCACGAATGATCAGGTTATTAAAATCAGTTTCAGTAGTCAACCTTCCCATTGTACGAATGGTGAGTTCCGTATTATCTCCGTATATTTTTCCTGCGGGAATATCTACGTTTTCTTTGTTTAAAGCATTGGAAATATCGTCGAATACCACACCATATGCATTCATTTTATCCGGGTTAAACCAAATACGCATGGCATATCTTTTCTGGCCAAAAATATATACGGCACTTACATCCTTAATTGTCTGAAATCTTTCCTGCAAAACGTTTTCAGCATAATCACTGAGTTCCATGAGACCGCGCGTTTTGCTCTGTATCGATAACAATAAAATAAAATCACTATTCGCATCTGCCTTACTTACAACCGGTGGGCCATCAATATCATCTGGCAGATTTCGAACTGCCTGGCTTACTTTATCACGAATATCATTGGCAGCAGTTTCGAGGTTTTCTCCCAAATTAAATTCAACAGTAATTCCGCTTCTACCGACCTGGCTGGTCGATGAAATACTTTTGATACCCGGCACACTATTGATCTGTTTTTCCAGTGGCTCCGTAATCTGGCTCTCAATAATATCTGCATTGGCACCCGTGTAACTCGTTCTAACACTTACCACTGGCGGGTCGATCGCCGGGTATTCACGAACGGGCAAATATGTATATCCGACAATACCAAAAAGTATGATGGCCAGGTTCATGACCGTTGCCAGTACAGGCCGCTTTAATGATAATTCGGAAATATTCATACTCGATTAATCCAGAAAAATTTAAAAATATTAAGGTTCATTTGTTTGCACCGAATCCACCACGTTCCGCACGGTAACTGCTGCACCCGGCCTTGCAAATAATACACCCGTCACAACCACACTATCGCCTTTTTCGACACCTTTAGTAATTTCTACGAAACCTTCTCTTCGTAAACCAGTTTCAACATCTGTAAAAATCGCTTTCCCATTTTTTACCAACACGACTTTTTTCTTTTTAGCATCTGGTATGATCGCATTTGTTGGAATCATGATTCCATTTTTATCAACACCGGATTGTATATAAACTTTTACAAAAGCACCGGGATTTATTTTATTACTGCTCAGTTTTGCACGTATAATCATATTTCTAGTATCCGTATTGATCTGTGGCTCTATTGCTTCTATTGTAGCAGCTTGACTATTTGCTACGTCCGTTCCCAGTAAAACTTGTACAACACTTCCGCGGTGCAAATCTTTTGCATCTTCTTCGGGCATGGTAAAATCAATTTTTAAATTGCTGGTCTGTTGAAGTGTGGCAATAATCGTCTGAGAGGTGACATACGCGCCAATGCTAACTTGTCTTAATCCCATAACACCACTAAATGGAGCACGGATTTCCGTTTTATCAATTAACGCTTTTGTATATTTAATATCAGCTTCGAGTGATTTTACATCATTGACTGCGGCATCATAATCAGCCTGGTTAATCCCTGAAATATCCAATAATTTTTTTAATCGATTTTGCGTTTCGGTAGCAAGATTTAATTGTGCAACTGATTTTCCCAATTGAGCCTGCAAGTCTGCATCATTGATCCGTGCAATAAGTGTTCCTGAGGATACCATTCTGCCTTCAGGTACATTTAGATAAGTAATCTGTCCACTTACCTGTGGATGCAGTTCTACATAATCATTGGCTATCACATTTCCATTGGCTTCAATTGTACTTGAAACAGTTTGCGATTTAGCAATCATTACATCTACGACCGGCGGAGGAGTGGCGGTTTGCGGAGGAGGTGCTTTTTTTTCCTTACATGAAAATGAAAAAAAGCTAAGAATGAATATTATGGAAAAAAAATACTTTGTTAGTAAGATCTTCATCAAAACTAAGTTTTAGAGATAAAATTAAGGCCTAATAGGCAAAGCGGCTTAGTTTTAAATGCTTTTTATGTGAATGGTAAAAAAATTCAGGATTACTTCTTTTTATATACCGGAACTGTACTGCAGGGTTCACCATACATCAGGCTTTTGACAAAAGGCATTAATTTTTTCGTAATCGCCAGGTATGCAGCAGCAGGAATCGATGTATCGCCACAACCTTTTATTACAATTCTTTTTTCACTAAATTTTTCAGGGGATATATTTTCAATTTCCTTAAATAAAATTTTTTCTTTCATGCTTTCTATTGTTCCATAAAAAACTTCCTTTGCTACAGGTTGCAAATAAACCGCACTGAGCATATAAGCCCATAAAGGAATGATTGCATCTGCCGAACAAAAAACGGTCACATATTTATTTTCAAAATCCTGCCAGGGAAATTCCTTCAATCCTTGCCGGAAATCTTTTTCTTTCAAAATTAAATCCATAAACAAAAATTGCCTTAAATCAAACATCACACATTCTTCTTTGGGTAAAAAGTCTTCGAGGTTTATTGTGATCAGACCACTTTCCGCTACTTTATTTACAATTCCTTCCATTGCACATTTTTTACAAAATTAATTAATATTAAATCCTTCGTCGCAGACTTTTTTTTATCATAAAAAAAGCAGGCAAAAATGCCTGCTGAATTATTTCCTCAAAATAAATATTTAATAAAAATCAGCCCGGTAATCCTTTACTTCCGCAGACTCTCGTAGTGCGGAAATCACGCCATTTGCCTCTTCCTGTTTTAAACTATTTGCCAATTGATTGCGCATCGCTTCAACAGATCCGCCCAATGAAGGAATAGCATAAACACTTTCCCCTTTTATCACAAAAACTGCGTTGTTGCCCGCGATAGGTGTACTCAATTTATTTTGTAACCCTTTATTAAAAGCTGCACCTATAATTTTTACTTCATTTCCCAGGGAAGGAACAAATAATGCCTGGAAAGAAATGCTGTCAACTGTTTGCACCTGGGCTCCTCCTGCTTGTGCAATTTGTTCTAAAGTAGTTCCTTTGATCTTTGTATCAATGATCATTTTAGCCTTTTTTTGATTGATCAAAATAGGCGTTACGATTGGTTTTAATGTTGCCAACCCCATTAATCCCGGCTTGTCAATTGAAGTAATAATTGCTACGAGGTAATCATTTCCAACTTGTAAAGGTTCTGATACACTGCCGACTTTATTGGCATAAACCCATTTTATTAAAGAACGGTTGGTTCCTAATTTGCCTACGGCGAAATCATTTTCTTTAATACCTGGAATTGTTGCAATGGTTTTATTTAATTTTTTGGCGTTTGCCATGAATTCTTCATCATTCTTACAAGAAGCTGCAAATTGATTTGCCTGGTTATTTACCGCATCCAGCGTTTCCTGGCTGGGAACAATTTGTTTGGCCAGGTAAGCAATTTTGTATGCCGGTGAAGCACCCCGCTGGCCAAGAATTTCCATATAGTGATAGCCATATTCTGTCTGCACTATTTTTGTTTGTCCTACCGTGCCGGTAAATGCAAAATCGCTGAATTCAGGCATCATACTACCAGTAGCAAAATAATCAATCACGCCACCCTTATCCCGGCTACCCGGGTCATCAGAATAAACAAGGCAGACAGAATCAAAACCTGCACCTCCTTTGATCATGGCAATCGCACTATCTAAACGATGCGAAGCTGAACTATCATCCCGGACAGGTACTAATTGATTATTCTGATTTTGATGTGTAGCAACAAGTATGTGACGGACTTTTACAGAATCTGGTAACATTTTTTTGTCCACCATTTTAGCGATCACATATTCCTGGCCTGAAATATAAGGACCAAATGTGCCACCAACCGGGATATTAAATAATGAATCTTTTTCAGGATCTTTTATTTGAGATCCACTTACATATGTATCATAAAAAGGCATGTCTGTTCCTTTGGAATTGAGAAAGGATTTGGTATCCTGTGTTGTTGCAAATTCATCTTTCATTGAAAGCAACTTCTCCCTGATTCCAGCCGAATCTTCAGCGGATGGTGACATACTATAGGTAATATATTGGATTTCTCTGTTCTCTTCTTTTTGCGTATATAATTTTTCATGTTTTTTTGCGTACGCCAATATTTCATCATCCGAAACTTTTACTGCGCTATCACTTATTGAATTATAAGGAAATGAAACAAAAGATATTTTTGCCATTGAATTATTATCCGAATTTGTTTTTTCTGCCATCCACTTTGGAATATATACAGCTTGTGAAATGAGTGCCTGGTATTTTTGTCCCAGGGTTTGCTGAATTGCAGGTTTTAAAATAAATTCATAAATCTGTGCATTTCGCGCATCATTCGGACTTTTTTTAAATTGAGCAAATTGCTGTTTAGCTGCTTCAACATTATAAACCCCTGTCTTAGGATCCGTAAAAGCCTGTCTTAATTGTTCTGGGGGATTATTACCAAACAAAATGCTGCTTAATTCATTATCAGAAACCTGCAATCCAAGAATATCATACTGCTGTTGCAGAACTTCCTGGTTGACCATAAAATCATACACGTTACCAATTAAATCTTCCCGCTGTGCCCCATTTTGCTGGTACATCTGCAGGTTGCTTTCAAACTCTTTTTGTGGAATGGGTACGCCATTTACTTTGGCAACATTTGTGGAATTGGAAAACATACCGCCGCCGCGGCTACTTTGTGTAAAAGCATCCTGCAGGATAAATGCGATCAACGCAAGGGCAATGGCGCCAAAAACGATCCAACCCGCCTTATCTCTTATTTTCTGAATGGCTGACATA
>JBDTAN010000132.1:0-3180 GCA_039924585.1 Chitinophagaceae bacterium
CCAATACCTGAAAGACAAAGGCTTTCTCACATATTCCAAAACCAGGCAGGTATTGGACCCTTATATACGGTTGAAATTTTTTACAAATGCAAAATTTAGTGCACCCAAATATGAGGAAGATAAAAATAATGTAATTAATTATTACAATTCATTAGGCTACCGCGATGCAAATATTATAAAAGACACACAATATTATAATTCCAAAGGAAATATGAATATTGATATCAAAATGCAAGAAGGTCATCAATATTATTTTGGAAATATTACCTGGCGTGGCGCTACAAAATACCCCGATTCCTTACTGGCTTCCATATTAAATATACATAAAGGAGATATTTATAATGCGGATCTTTTAAATAAAAAATTGGGTAAAACCCTGGCTCCGGAAGGAGGTGATATCAGCGGTTTATATATGGATGATGGATATTTATTTTTCTCGGTAGATCCAATAGAAACGGCTGTATATAATGATACCATTGATTTTGAAATACGCATTAAAGAAGGCCCGCAGGCTACTTTTAAAAATATCCTGATCACTGGTAATGACCGCACGAAAGAACACGTGATCAGGCGGGAATTACGCACATTACCCGGCGAAAAATTTAGTCGTTCCGATGTGGTGCGTTCCCAAAGAGAGATCGCCAACCTGGGATTTTTTGATCAGGAAAAGATCATTCCGAATATTGTTCCTGATATAGATAATGGCACCGTAGATGTAACCTGGAGTGTGGTGGAAAAATCAAGTGACCAACTTGAATTGAGTGCAGGTTTTGGTGGCGGTATTGGCCTCACTGGTACGGTGGGCGTCACATTTAACAACTTTTCTATCCGAAATATTTTCAATAAAAAAGCCTGGGATCCATTACCTGTTGGAGATGGACAAAAACTCAGTGTGCGTTTTCAAAGTAATGGACGCGCCTACCGATCATATAATATTTCATTTACTGAGCCATGGTTAGGGGGCAAAAAAAGGAATGCATTTTCCGTAAGCTTATTCAATACGAAATTTGCAAACGCTTACAATCCTTATACAGGCCAGTATGATAAAACCGCGGCAGATACTTCATTCTTTAAAACAACCGGGTTTTCTATTGGCTTGCAAAAACAACTTAAATGGCCGGATGATTATTTTTCTATCGGCTACCAGTTTAGTTATGCACGCTACCAATTGAAAAATTATTTAATAAGCCCAACCAGTTTACCTGGCTTTAATAATGGATATTCGAATAATATGAATGTGAAATTTACGCTGAACAGGTATTCACTGGATCAGCAGATATATCCGCGTTCAGGGTCCAATTTTTCTTTAAGTCTTGCGTTGACACCACCATATTCATTAATTGATAAGAATCTCGCAACTTCATCTGAACCCTATAAATGGGTGGAATATTATAAATGGCGCTTTACCGGCGACTGGTATGTCCCTATTGGTAGAGCCACCGGCCCGGATAAAGATAAACAGGCTGTGCTGAGGTTTGCCGCGAAGTTTGGATACATAGACCGTTATAATAAAAATGTACCAGTTTCTCCTTTTGAAAGATTCCAGGTGGGTGATGCAGGTTTGAGTAACAGTTATGCATTACTTGGATATGACATCATTTCTCAAAGAGGTTACCCGGTATATGAAAATTCTGATCCCAGGATAAACCCGGATCAACAGGGTGCATCACAATATTTTACGTTATTTAATAAGTATACACTGGAACTGCGTTATCCGTTTAGCACCAGCGCTTCCAGTACGATCTATGGATTGGCATTCTTTGAAGCTGCCAATGGTTGGTATTCATTTAAAGATTATAATCCTTTCCAGTTGCGCCGCTCTACGGGAGTTGGCTTACGTTTCTTCCTGCCGATGTTTGGCCTGCTTGGATTTGATTATGGTATTGGTCTCGACAGGTATGGGCCGAACACTTCATTGAAGGATGTGTCCCGATTTACATTTATGTTAGGCTTTGAACCTGACTAAAATACCTATTTTTGCAGCTATTATTGAAAAAAAACAGGAACATGTTGAAAAAAATATCCATACTTCTATTACTGGCAATTATTATTTCCGCTTCATCGGTACAAGCGCAGCGTTATGCGGTGATTGATACTAAATACATTTTAAATAAAATGCCTGAATACCAGGATGCAGATAAAAAATTGCAACTGGCAAGTGATCAATGGCAAAAAGAAATTGATAATATGCAGGCAGACCTGGATAAAATGTACAAAGATTACGACGCCGAACAGTTTATGCTAACCGATGATTTAAAGAAGAAAAGAGAAGACGAATTATTCAATAAAGAAAAGGAAGTGCGCGACCTGCAAAAAAGACGTTTTGGCTACCAGGGAGATCTTTTTAAAGAAAGGGAAAAATTGGTGAAACCATTGCAGGACAAATTATACAATGCAGTTCAAAAGATAGCGGTGGCAAGAGGATACGATTTTATCCTGGATAAAAGTGAGGGAATTACCGTTATATTTGCCGACCCGAAATTGGACCGCAGTGATGACGTGCTCAGGGAATTGGGAATAAAAAATTAAAATTTTACATATCACAAATTAAAACAAAAATGAAAAAGTTTCTTTTATCTGTATCTTTTTTAGGCATGCTGGTTATTGGCCTCAGCGCACAAGCGCAAACTCCTATGAAAATTGCTGTCTTTGATATAGACATCATGGTACAGGCAATGCCTGGTTACCGCGCGGTAGATAGTCTAGTTCAACTATATGAGCGGGATTCACTGGCTGAAGAGTACGCGGTGTATCAAAGTGAATACAAAAGGCTGGATAGCACTTATAAAGCTGATTCTGCTGCCAATAAATCAAAAGCAGTATTGGATTATACAAAAAATCAATTACAACAAATGAGTATGAACCTGGTTTACTGGCAGCAAATTGCGCAGAATAAATCAGATAATAAAAGAGGTGTTCTGTCACAATCCATGTATGAACAAGTAGTGAATGCTTATAAAACTGTGCTTGCGAAGAAAAAATATACTTTGATCCTGAAACCGCAAACGTTTGAAGCAGGTTTCCCCATCGATAACCTTTTCATATCTGTTGCTAAAGAATTAAAACTGACGGAACTGCCGCAGCAATTATTAGTGTTGGGCGATGATCCTGATGCAGCTGCCGTAAAACCACCGGTTACACCTCCGAAGAAATAAAACAGACGAATTAATTATTAAAACC
>JBDTAN010000133.1:0-12172 GCA_039924585.1 Chitinophagaceae bacterium
GTTTAATTTTTATCTGAAGCCTTCCAAGAAAAAATAATCTGCTAAATATTTTTAAGCCGGTATAAATACATCTTCATGTCCGCAAGCCTTTTATTCATTTTTGTTATTGCTTATTTTCTTTTGCTATTGAGTGTTGCCTGGTACACAAGCCGCAATGCCACCAATGAATCTTTTTTTATTGGTAACCGGAACAGCAATTGGATGCTCGTATCATTTGGTATGATTGGCACTTCATTAAGTGGTGTCACTTTTGTAAGTGTGCCCGGAACTGTTGGTGCACAAGCATTCTCCTATTTCCAGGTAGTCGTTGGATATTTTCTCGGTTATATCGTTGTTGCATTCGTGTTACTGCCTTTATATTATAAAATGCAACTCACTTCTATCTATAATTATTTACTCAACAGGTTTGGGTTTACTGCTTATAAAACAGGTTCATTTTTCTTTATTGTTTCCCGGGTTTTGGGTGCAACAGCGAGATTATATTTAGTGATCAATGTATTGCAGATATTTATTTTAAATGAGATGCAAATTCCATTCTGGCTTACGTCATTTATCATTTTACTTATGATCTTGTTATACACATTTGAAGGTGGCGTAAAAACAATTGTCTTTACAGATACATTACAAACGACTTTTATGATCGCCGGGTTATTGATCTGCATAGGTTTTGTAATGCATGCCATGAATTTTTCCATTTCAGATTCTTTGAATGCATTATCCATAAAAGGTTTTAGTAAAACCTGGAATACGGATGTTAAAAGTAGTGGCTTTTTTCTCAAACAAGTTATTGGCGGCGCATTCATCACCATTGGTATGACAGGCCTTGACCAGGAAATGATGCAGAAAAATATTAGTGTCCGCAGGTTAAAAGACTCTCAAAAAAATATGATGACATTCAGCGTTATCATGGTATTGGTGAACCTTCTTTTTTTATTCCTCGGTGGAATCTTATATGTATTTGCTTCTTCAAAAGGTATCATAGCTACAGGTGATGATCTTTTCCCAACTGTTGCCCTAAGTTATATGCCTTCATTCGTTTCTGTCGTTTTTATCATTGCACTTATATCTGCTTTATTTCCCAGCGCTGATGGCGCACTTACTGCACTCACTTCTTCTTTTTGCATTGATATATTAGGTATGCAGCGAAATAAAGATTTGACGGAGAAAGTAAATAAACGAAAACGTATGATCGTGCATTTTACGTTCGCCATTATTTTTTTTATATGCATCATGGTATTTAAATGGATTGATGATAAATCCATTATTAGTATCATACTAACAGTTGCGGGTTATACGTATGGCCCTTTATTAGGCTTGTTTGGTTTTGGAATTTTTACAAAAAGAGTTTTGAAGGAAAATGCATTAACGACAATTGTTTGTTTAGTTGCTCCAATCATTTGTTACCTACTGAGTATTGAAGCAAAAAAATGGTTGGGTGGTTATCAAATTGGCATTGAATTATTATTGATCAATGGCATCATCACTTTCATTGGCCTGTATTTAATTTCAAAAAAAGAAGTCAAAATATAGTTTATGGATTTCATCAATTATAAAGCTGAAGAATATGCAGAGAAATTTTCAACGAATGACAATTCTTTATTGAAACAAATTCATGCACACACCTTACAAAACCATCTGCATGCAAATATGATGAGCAGTCTTACGCAAGGCAGGCTGCTGGCACTTTTCAGCCGGTTGAAAAAACCAACATACATATTAGAAATTGGCACATTCACAGGTTTTAGTGCATTATGCCTGGCAGAAGGACTCACAGATAATGGCAAATTACATACAATTGAACTTCGGGATGATGATGCTAAAATTGCTGAACAGAATTTTAATTTGTCACCTTACGCTAAAAAAATTAATTTGCACAGGGGAAATGCATTGGATATCATACCAACACTTGAATTTAAATGGGATATCATTTTCATAGACGCAGATAAAACATGTTATATAAAATACTATGATATGGTTTTACCACGTTTAAACAAGGATGGTTTGATCATAGCAGATAATGTATTATTTCATGGCGAAGTCTTAGAAGAAAAAATAATTGGAAAAAATGCGAAAGCCATCCAGGAGTTTAATGAATATGTATGTAACGACAATTCAACACAGCAAGTGCTTGCAACAATTCGTGATGGTTTATTATTAATACAAAAAAAATAATGATACGAAAACTCATTCTATTATTTTCAGTTTGTACCCTCTTTCAAGCTACGTTATTTGCACAAACAAGTAATAGTCTTCCCCAGCAATACATTGAAAAATATAAAGAACTTGCCATTAATGAAATGATTCGGACTGGCGTGCCTGCAGCGATTACACTCGCACAAGGCATACTTGAATCCGGCAGCGGCCAAAGCGATCTCGCGCTTCGCTCCAATAATCATTTCGGTATAAAATGTAAGTTAGAGTGGACAGGTGATAAAGTATACCAGGATGATGATGAAGCAAATGAATGCTTCCGTAGTTATCCTACTGTTGAAGATTCTTACAGGGATCATTCTGATTTTTTGAAAAATAGATCGAACTATGCATTTTTGTTTAATATTCCTCCAACTGATTTTGAAAGCTGGTGCAAAGGCTTAAAGAAAGCCGGATATGCTACCAGTCCCGCTTATCCGAAAATGCTGATGGATGTTATTAATAAATATAATTTACAGGATTATACTTTGCTGGCTTTAGAAAGAATGAATGGAAAAAATCAAACGGCCGGTGTTCAAAATCAATCAAATAACACGCCTGTTGTTTCCATCAATACAATCGATGAAGTCGCCGAAACTCCTGTGAAGAATATACAGAATGACACTTCCAAAAAAGATGTTGTGGCAAAAGCAGATATGACTGTTGTAGAAAAAAATACGGATACTCAATATCCTTCGGGTGTTTTTACAATCAATCAATGTAAAGTAATTTATGTGAATTCGGGCAGTTCTTTGTTTGCCGTTTCAGCGCAGCAAAATATTGATTTTGCAAAACTCCTGGCCTATAATGAATTGAACAGTGGTGATATTTTGGAAAATGGAAAACTGATTTTCTTGCAAAAAAAAGCGAAGAAAAGTAATAAGAAATTTCATATAATTTCTGGTACTGAATCTTTAACAGATGTATCTCAAAGTGAAGGTGTGCAATTACAAAGTATCCTGGCTTATAATAATTTAACAAGTAACCAGCAAGTACAAGCTGGCACAAAAATTCTTTTGCAGCCACCGCCAAACAGTAAAGACAAGGGAAAATAATCTGCGTTTTTCAAAAAGCCGGAATGAAAACTGTAAACATTTTTGATAAAAAATTTACCCCGCTTATTTCTGAAAATGACATACAGCAAAAAATTAAAATTCTTGCTGAAAAAATTTCAGGAGATTATGATTCAAAAAATCCACTTTTTATAGTCATATTGAATGGTGCCTTCATGTTTGCTTCCGATTTATTCAGGCAAATTCAAATTCCGGCAGAAATTAGTTTTGTGAAACTCTCATCTTATACAGGACTTCAAACTTCCGGAAATCTTGAAACAATATTCGGGCTAACTGAAAATATCGAAGGAAGGCATATAATAATCCTGGATGATATACTGGATACGGGCAAAACTTTATTTACCTTTAAAAAAGAAATGATTCAGAAAAAACCATTATCAGTTAAAACTGTTTTGCTGATTAATAAAAAACTTGATATGGAATACGACCTCGTAGGTGACTATACCTGCTTTGAAAATTATAAAGGATTTTTAATAGGATATGGAATGGATTATAGAGGACAAGGACGAAATTTTCCTTGTATTTATCAATTAAAGGAATAATTAATCTTTAATATAATATTTTACATTTCTTCTGTGGCTGAAAAAAATAAATTCACCCAAACCTGCTCTATTGAAACAACTTGCTTCAATATTATTATTCCTCATTTTAAATTTTATTGCGAATGCGCAATTTTATGTAAAAGGTATTGTGACGGATAAAACAGGCGCTCCATTATATAATATTAAATTACAATTGACCTCTAAGATGCCAGCAGTTTTCTTTAGTGGTTCTACAGGTGAGTTTGGTATTCCATGTACTGTTCCGGAAGATACTATTTTCATTGAAGCAGATGGTTATGAAAATTATAAAAAATTAGTCAATACAAATATCTACCAGGTCATTAGCCTCAAATCTTTACCCGGAAACAGGAGTGTTGTAAAAAACAAACTGGCTTCATTTGTCATCAATAATTCCGGGAATAATAGTTTATTACAAAACAATACTGGCGAAAGTTATAGTAAGTTGGTTGAAAATTATTTTGTAAAAACAAGTGAATATCCTGAATCCGGCTTTACATTAAACATTGACCGGGCTTCTTACAGTAATATTCGCAGGTTTCTAAATATGGGTATGATTGTTCCTCCCGACGCTGTTCGTATCGATGAGATTTTAAATTATTTCAACTTCGCAAATGACACTGCAAGCACTAATATCTTCTCTTTAAATTATGTACAATCAAAATTTCCTTGGGATAAAAATGCACAGTTATTATTTTTATTGCTGCAAGCCCCAAAGATTAATGTTGCTGATTTACCACCAGCAAACCTCGTTTTTTTGATTGATGTGTCCGGTTCCATGGATCAGCCAAATCGCTTACCGCTTTTACAGCAATCTTTCAAGTTATTAGTGGCAAACTTGCGCAACACAGACTCTGTGTCCATTGTTGTTTATGGTGGCAATGTGGGCATTAAATTACCTGCAACCAGTGGTGCTGAGAAAGGTAAAATTAATGATGCCATTGATAAACTCAGTGCCGGGGGTGACACACCAGGCGAATATGCAATAAAAACTGCTTATGAACTGGCTGAGAAAAGTTTCATTCCCGGCGGAAATAACAGGATCAT
This sequence comes from Chitinophagaceae bacterium, assembly GCA_039924585.1. Lineage (GTDB taxonomy): Bacteria > Bacteroidota > Bacteroidia > Chitinophagales > Chitinophagaceae > JAFDXJ01. The sequence continues at coordinate 4,871 of JBDTAN010000133.1, forward strand.
TTTAGCCACTGATGGAGATTTTAATGTGGGGCAAAATACTGATAAGGAACTGGAAACACTGATACTTAAATACAGGCAAACAGGGATTTATCTTACCTGCCTGGGCGTGGGAATGGGAAATTATAAAGACAGTAAACTGGAAACACTTTCTAAAAACGGCAATGGCAATTTTGCCTATATTGATAATCTTGATGAAGGAGAAAAAATCCTAGTTACTGAATTTTCAAAGACATTATATGCTGTTGCTGATGATGCTTCCGCCTCTGTAAAATTTGATTCATCTGATGTGGAAGAATACAAATTGGTAGGCTATGATAATTTAAAACAAAATTTATACAACGGTGTCGGGGAATTGGAAGGCGGCACAATTGGTTCCGCTCATTCTACACTAATCGTTTTTGTGCTGCATAAAAAGAATAATAAAGTTGATTCAATCCTGGGAAAATTTACATTAAAGTATAAATTACCCGGCACAAAAAACGAAATATTTTTTAAAAAACAATTATCTGACCAATCTACTGATTTTAAAAACTTAAATAAACAATACCAGTTCGCAACTGCCGTGATTTTATTTTCAGGATTATTGAAACAAACTGATTACTGGTCGCATTATTCCTGGGATGATGTCATCAGCCTTACGAAAAAATCTATCAATAAAAATGATTTTCTCCAGGCGGAATTTTTAAAGCTTGCTCAAAAAGCTAAGAAAATATATGAGGTTTCGAAGAAAAAAAGAAGTGATAAATAAAGAAAATTTTTTTCGAACATCAAATTGCATTTTCTTTTCTAAAATAATCTTCCTGCCCAAACTAAAACAAAATAAACTTCTTATAATTATTGATATTACTTGTGTATGTACTTTCAATGCACCACTTTATTTTTTGCACCCCATTCATTCATTTATATTAAAGGGAGTTCCATCACAAAAAATAAGGCCTTGATCTTTTCCGCATCTTATACCTCATGATTTACAAAGCATAAAAAAACCATCCTTAAAAAAGGATGGTTTTGCAAAAAGTATATTGAGAAACTAATTAGTTTGTCTTTTGAAATTGTGGGTGTGGAGCAGGTAACATGTTTGGTCCTGTTTGTGAAGTGCCCATCATGTCAACTGTATTAGCATCACCAGCTGTGCCGTAACCACCGAAGATCAAGCGACCTTCAGAGATACCTTGCTTTTCAGTCAGGTATTTGATAATTGCATTTACACGATCCCAGCTTAATTGCTGTGCACGCTTATCAGATGCGCCATGTCCCATTACGCTTACATTACATGATGGGTTAGCCATCATTTGTTGTGCAACACTATTCAAAATAGATTGTGCACTTGCGCTTAATGTTACGCTACCACTTTTGAACTGAACACTTGGTAAAGCGCTCAAAGTACATGAAGCAGGAGATGCAGCTATTGTTTTGCAGCACTCTGGTTCTGGGCATTTACCAACACCGTCAGCATCAACAGGGAAGCAAGATTGTAAAGTCAGGATCTCTTTGTCACGGCAATCAGGAACACCGTCACCATCTGTATCTTTACTTACACCATGTGAATCAACAGGGCAACCTGCAGGTGTATTTGGTTCCATATCAAATTGGTCTGTAACACCATCGCCATCAGCATCAGGTAAAACTACCGGAGGCATTTTCATGTGCTTTGGTGCATTCAATTCGTTGTATGCATAATTCAGTCCATTTAACCACCATAAAGGTTGTACGTGGGTAGCTGAATTACCAATATTAATATTTAAACGTGCTTGTGTATTTGACCATACGTCTTTTGCAGCTCCACCATAGATTCCATCAAGATCATCATTGGAACCAAATGAAAAGCGCTGCTCAATACCAATGTTTACACGGTCGCTTAATTTCCAAGCCATACCACCACCAGCATTCAGTGTATGAACGATGATCCAGTTATTGCTCTGGCGGCCTACACCATTTCTGTTACCTCTTTGTACAGGTGCATTAGATTCATACGTATTGTCTTCCATAGCCTTAATTTGCTTTTGGATATCAGTTGACTTTTGTGTGTAATCAATGCTTGCAAAACTATAAAGCGCATTTGAACCACCTGCATCATTGCGTGCATTTACGTCAACATCAGCGCCCATTGCTCCGTAACCTGCCAACAGGTAGAAATCCATTTTAGGATTTCCACGATACAGATTCAGCGAATTCAGGCTGAATAACATATCCAGGGAAATTTGATGAATTTTTGCGCGGTAGTTCGTTGAGAACGGAGCACCACTAGCAGTATATGCGCTCCATGGATTTCTTGCCGTTGAGGGCTGAACGGTATAGGAAGTCCTGCGGTAAAAATCAGTACCGTAAGTGATACCGCCGGTATATCCTGCTCTCAATGAGAAAGAATGACCGATTGCTTTTCTAAAAGTTACACTTCCACCGTATCCTAATTTTTGGAGCACATCGCCATAAACCTGGCTAAGGCCTCCACCGAAACCAAGTTCCCACATACTACGTGGCTTAGCCGGGTAAGGATATTGATTACTCATGAACTCATTTTGCTGGGGCATCATCTTGGTTGAAACTTTAGATGAATCCAGTGTTCCGTTGTAGCCTGCGTCATTTTTTTGTGCAAATGAGGCAGTGCTGATTAGACCTGCAAGGGCTAATATCATTTTGTACTTTCTGCTTGCCATAGGTGAAATTTAAGTTGTTGTTTAATGTTTCCCGATTGTAAATATTTAACAAATTTATGAAATGGAAGTGAACTACCAAATTTTATATGCATTTTTTTATAATGCAATCATAAAATTTAATTTTCCATTAGACATTTATTAGTTAGAAATAGTTGCACAAGATAATTAAATATTAGCATATATCTTGCATTTTTATAAAAGAATGGAAAAAGTCAGGAAAGTTATTGCATCTGAAATGGGGCTTTTTGAAAGCTATTTTAAAGACGCCGTCAAAAGTAAAGTACCATTACTGGACCGGATTATGCATTATATAGTAAAGAGGAAAGGAAAACAGCTCCGGCCTATGTTTGTTTTGCTCTGTGCGAAACTAGGTGGTGAAGTGAACCCTCAATCTTACAGGGCGGCTTCCCTGGTAGAACTTCTGCATACAGCAACTTTGGTACATGATGATATCGTAGATGATGCCAATGAACGAAGGGGTTTTTTTTCCATCAATGCATTATGGAAAAACAAAATTGCAGTATTAGTTGGTGACTACCTGCTTTCAAAAGGACTTTTACTATCCCTGGGAAATAAAGATTTTAAAATATTGGAATTGCTTTCCACTGCGGTCAAACAAATGAGCGAAGGAGAATTATTACAAATGGAAAAGTCAAGAAATTTAAACCTCAGTGAAGAAACTTATTTCGAAATCATCAATGGTAAAACAGCTTCCCTTCTTGCATCTGCCTGTGCTGCTGGTGCATCGACAACTTTCAGCGAAGCAGATTCCATTGAAGAACTCAGAAGTTTTGGTGAAAAAACAGGTATGGCCTTTCAACTAAAAGACGATCTGTTTGATTATGGTAAAGCAGGAATCGGGAAACCCACCGGAAATGATATAAAGGAACAAAAATTAAGTTTACCGATCATTTATACACTTAATACCTGTGATTCAAAAACCCGCAGGAAATTATTACATACCATCAAAAATGAAAATAGGAAAAAAGAAAGAATAGAATGGGTAGTCAAGACAGTCACAGAGCATGGAGGCATTGAATATGCTACGGGCAAAATGTTTGAATATAGGGATGCTGCCCTTGTAATTTTATTCAAATTTCCGGAAAGTGAAACCCGTGATGCATTGGAAGAATTAGTACGATTCACTACTGACAGGTCTTATTAAAGTAAAAATTCAGCATAATTCCATCTTATTGTTAATTACGTTTTGTATTTTAGGTATCCGGAATTATTTATTATGAAAAAAAGATGGCGATTAAAAGAAGAAAAAGAAGAAAGTGTTACAATTCTACATTCAACTTTAAAGATCAATAAAACGCTTTGCCGCATTTTAGTACAGCGCGGCATTGATTCCTATGAAAAGGCACGCTCCTATTTCCGACCTGATATAACCGGCCTGCATGATCCTTTTTTAATGAAGGATATGCAAAAAGCTGTTGACAGGCTCCTGGTTGCTTTTCAAAAAAATGAAAAAATTCTTATTTATGGGGATTACGATGTAGATGGAACTACTTCAGTTGCATCTTTATTTAGTTTTTTAAAAAAACTGCATCAAAATATTGATTTTTATATTCCACACCGGCATAGGGAAGGATATGGAATTTCCCAGGCTGGAATTGATTTTGCCATTGCTCATCAATTTAATTTGATCATCTCAATTGATTGTGGCATTAAAGCCAATCAACATGTTGCCTATGCCAAAGTGAATGGTATAGATTTTATAATTTGTGATCATCATTTACCAGATATTGAAATTCCACCTGCATTTGCTATCCTGAATCCCAAGCAGGCTGATTGCATTTATCCTTATAAAGATTTGTGTGGATGTGGCGTTGGTTTCAAATTGATGCAGGCACTTGCTTTTTCTCTACAGCTACCGGATGAAACCTGGTTAAAAATGACGGATCTGGTTGCACTTGCCATTGCTGCAGACATCGTTCCAATGACTGGTGAAAACAGGATCCTCGCATATTGTGGTTTACAAAAAGTCAACAAAAATCCCAATTACGGAATTGCTGCATTGATTCAACTTTCTGCATTAACGAAAAAACTGCATATTAGTAACCTGGTGTTTGCTTTGGCTCCAAGGATAAATGCTGCCGGCAGGATGGATGATGCCAGGAAAGTGGTACAACTTTTCATTGAAAATGATAAAAAAAAGGCTTTTGAATATGCAGAAATGCTGCATACAGATAATTTAGACCGGAGAGAAGTAGATAAAAATATAACGGAAGAAGCCCTGTCTTTTATTGAAAACTCCGGAGATGGGATATTAAAAAAAACAACAGTTGTTTATTGTAGTCACTGGCATAAAGGCGTCATTGGGATCGTCGCATCCAGGCTAATTGAAAATTATTACAGGCCCACGATTGTTTTGACTAAAAGTGGAGATATTGTATCCGGATCGGCGCGGAGTGTTCCGGGTTTCAATTTATATGAAGCCATTCATAGTTGCCGGGAATTTTTGCTGGGTTATGGCGGCCATTTCGCTGCAGCCGGCATGACATTACTCGAAGAAAACATATTACCTTTCTCCAACGCATTTGAAGCCATTGTGGCAAATTCAATCCAGGAAGAATCACTCATTCCGCAATTGTGGATAGATGCTGAAATCAACCTGAGTCATATTACAACAAGTTTTTATGACATTATAACTCAAATGGAACCTTTTGGACCCGAAAATATGCGGCCTGTTTTTATTAGCCGCAATGTGCAAAATACTGGTTATTCTAAAATAGTAAAAGATCATCATATTAAGTTTGTATTAAGCCAGGAAGGTTTTACAATTACAGGTATTGGCTTTAATATGTCTGATAAATTTAGTTTATTAGCAGTGGGTAAATCTATTGATGTAGTTTATACAATAGATGAAAATGAATGGAACGATACGAAAACCCTTCAATTGAAAGTTATAGACTTTGATGCTCATTTGACGGGCAGTGAATATTTATGAACCAAATATCCTTCGTATCAAATTGCGGAAAGTTGCGATTGATATTTTAAGGTCCAGCCAATTATTCCAATTTCTTATATATAATAAATCAATTTTTATTCGGGCTTTTATCATTGCCCTATTTTCTTGCTCATTCATATGATCTCCCCTATAGCCAAGAATCTGGGAAAGCCCAATGATTCCGGGCCTTACGATTTCCCTTTGACAAAAAAAAGATGTCCCGAGCATGTCAATATATTTTTGATGAAAGGCTATAGCTGCCGGGCGGGGGCCTACAATAGACATATCACCTTTTAAAATATTCATAAATTGAGGCAATTCATCAATATTTGTATTTCGCAGAAATTTCCCTGTTTTGGTGATGCGTTTATCGCCAACCTGGGTTGGTATAAATTTGTTTTCATCTGCGTGCCTGACCATTGTCCTGAATTTTATAAACTTGAATCGTTGTCCATTTTTACCGATTCTGTCCTGAATAAAAAAAACCGGGAGGCCGGTATCAATCAGAATTGCAAGACAAACCAGGGGGAAAATCCAGGAAAAGAAAAAGATGAGCAGGAAAAGTGATAGTAATATATCTATGGTCCTTTTTAAAAAATTCTTATTGATACACTGAGCAGAAAGCTTTAAATCCATTTGATCATTTACTGCGGAAACCTGGTTCACGCTGGTACTCATCAAAGGTAAAAACTCCAGGGTTTCTGCATTTTTCATTAAGCCAAAGATATTCTTTTTACCAGTTTACAAAAAAATACGTATTAATAATTTACAAAAATTTTATTAGGCCAATAAAAGTTCACTATGATAACTTTGCATAGTTGTAAAGTTTCATTTATAAATGAATAAAAATAAAGTATGTTTATAAAAAATAATTTATATATTAGCCAACTTAATCCATTACCCATATAGGGACAACACCGAAGTTTATGAAAATCATTCATGTTGCTGAAGCTTTTGAAGGGGGGATCATAGAAATAATGAGGCTTTTAAGCAACCACCTTCCAGAATTTGAACACATCATTGTATACGGTAACAGAAATATTGATACGGAAAAAGAGAAAACAACTTTTCCTGCGAATGTCAGGTTTATAAACTGGCACTCTGCAAAAAGAGAAATAAGTTTTCGGGATGATATTAAAGCCTTTCGCGAATTAAAGAAAATTTTAAAAGAAAATATGCCTTTTGATGCAATGCATCTTTATAGTTCTAAAGCAGGCTTCCTGGGCAGAATTACAGGAAAATCTCTTGGCATAAAAAATATTTTATATTCTCCACAAGGCGCATCATTTGAAAGACAGGACATTTCTGGCTTAAAAAAGAAAATTTACGGTTTTCTCGAAAAAAGCGCGAGTTTATTGCCGGGAAAAATTATTGCTTCATCCAAATCAGAACAAAAATGTTTTGAAGATTTAGGTATTCATGCTGCTTGTATCAATAATGGTGTTTCCCTGGATGTAAATTTTAAAAAAGAATTTCCTGAACAAGTTTTCACTATTGTTAATTCCGCCAGGATCTCCGAACAAAAAAACCCTTCCCTCTTCAATTCAATTGCCGAAGCATTTGTCAATAATCCGCGCGTAAAATTTGTCTGGGTAGGAGAAGGACCTTTAAGAAATGAATTAACAGCTCCAAATATCAGCATTACCGGCTGGGTTGGAAAAGAAGAGGTGGAAAAAAATTTAAAAATTGCCC
>JBDTAN010000134.1:0-2873 GCA_039924585.1 Chitinophagaceae bacterium
ATTTACGATTCAACAGGTAGAAGGCAGTCACTGGCGCAGTGTGAGTGACAGCCTGCATGAAAAAATTCAATCCATCGAAGCAGACCGCGGCACGATCTACAGCGCAGACGGACAAATGCTGAGTACAAGTGTTCCGCAATTTAATATTTATGTAGACTTTGGTGCGGAAGGTTTGCGTGAAAATGATGGCAAACGTTTTAAAGAAAACCTGGATTCATTGAGCTATGGTTTATCTGATTTATTTAAAAATAAAAGCCAGGATGAATACAAGCGCATTTTGCAACAGGGATTTAATTCTAAGAAAAGATATTTTTTGCTGGAGCAAAAAGTAAGTTTTGAAGATTACAAAGCATTAAAACAATTACCATTGGTGCGACTCGGTAGAAATAAAAGTGGCTTCATTGCCGAAACAAAAAACATTCGCCTGAATCCATATCAATTACTCGCTTTCAGAACCATCGGACTGGAACGTCAAAATGCACAAAAAATTGGTCTTGAAAAAACATACGACAGTGTTTTGCAGGGAACACAAGGCCGGCGCCTGGTACGCTACATTGCAGGTGGAGTGGCAATTCCAGTGGATGAAGATTTTCAAATAGAACCGGAGAATGGGAAAGATATTACGACAACAATAGATACACATATCCAGGAAATTGCTGAAAACGCATTGATGAAAATGATGGTGTCCAGTGAATCCGTAAATGGATGTGCAATTGTGATGGATGTAAAAACCGGTGCGATAAAAGCAATCGCGAATTTAGGCAGGAAACCGGATGGCTCTTATTGGGAAGATTATAATTATGCAATGCGCACTACTGAGCCGGGATCAACCATTAAACTGGCCACTTTATTAGCAGTTTTGAGTGAAGGTAAAATCACGCTGAAAGATCCGGTGGATGTGGGTTCTACGGGAAGCGCATTTGTTGGAGTTCGAATTGTGAATGACGCCGAGCGTGCACCAAAACCAGTACTCACTGTGGAAGAATGTTTCGCACACAGTTCCAATGTGGGCATGAGTAAAATTGCATATAACACTTTCGCAACACAGCCCACAAAATTCCTGGAGTATTTGCATAAATATCATCTTGATACGATCACAGGAATTGATTTGCCCGGAGAAGAAGAACCGCGCCTGCCAAAAATGTCAAAGTCAAATGAAGGTTTGCATGCGATGGTTACCATGAGTTTTGGATATGCCATCCAGGTGAGCCCTTTACAAACACTTACATTATATAATGCTGTTGCCAATAATGGAAAAATGATGCGGCCATATCTTGTAAATGCGATCACCAATGATGGTTTACCTGTCAAACAATTTTCTCCATATACAATTTCTGAAAACATTGCAACACCCGCTGTTATTAAGGATGCACAGGAATCCATGCATGATGTAACGGTGGAAGGCACAGCAAAAAAGGTTTTTAAAAACACATCCTATACAGTTGCAGGAAAAACAGGAACTGCGCATGTTGCCGATGGAAATTACGGATATAATGATGGCGTATACCAGGCATCTTTTGTGGGTTATTTTCCTTATGAAAACCCCATGTACTCCTGCATTGTTGTGATTAAAACCAAACCCTATGCGCCATTGCATTATGGAGGAGAATTGGCGGCGCCGGTATTTAAAGAAATTTCCGACAGGCTTTATACGCTGGAAATAAGACAGGGAAGTAACTACACTTTTTCAAATATTAATGACAGTAATAATTACAGGTATGCGGGGCAAACCGGAGATATTAAAATATTGATGGAACACATGGGTATTCCTTTTAAAGATTCAACAAAAACTTTCGGTTCATGGAGTGTGTTGCAAAAATCAATGAACGGCCCAGTTTTATTTGCAAGTAATGAAACGAATAAAACGATGCCTGATTTAAAAGGGCTGGGATTAAAAGACGCAGTTTACTTATGTGAAAATGCAGGGTTAAAAGTAAATATAAAAGGAAGGGGAAAAGTATTTGCGCAATCGGTGGGTACAGGAAATAATATTATTAAAGGACAAGTTGTACAAATTTTATTGAATTAAAAAAAATGACGTTACAGGATATATTATATAAAGTGCCGCTTCAATCTGTAAAAGGAAACACGGATATGATGGTGGAATTGATGACAGCAGATTCCCGGGAAGTGAAACCAGGCGGGGTTTTCATTGCTATTAATGGAGCAAATTCTAATGGTCATGATTTTATTTTTAAAGCAATAGAAAAAGGAGCAAAGGCAATTGTTTATAATGATGCATTAAAAGATTTTGAAAATGAGATCACGTATATCCGTGTAAAAGATTCAAGCATAGCATTTGCACAAATGGCTTGCACTTTTTATAATAATCCTTCTGAAAAAATTAAACTGGTTGGGGTTACCGGCACGAATGGAAAGACAACCATCGCAACGATGTTGTTTCATTTATTTACAAATCTTGGTTATACATGCGGACTGATCAGCACCATTCAAAATCAAATTGGAATAAAAATTATTCCATCCACACATACAACGCCTGATGCATTGCATTTGAATGCATTGTTGTCAAAAATGCAGGAGGCGGGTTGCACGCATGTTTTCATGGAATGTAGCAGTCATGCCATTCACCAGCATCGCATCACTGGTTTGAAATTTACCGGTGCCCTGTTTTCTAATATCACACACGATCATTTGGATTATCATAAAACTTTTAATGAGTATATAAAAGTGAAGAAAAGTTTTTTTGATGCATTGACTGATACTGCTTTTGCAATAACCAATAAAGATGACAAACATGGTATGGAAATGTTGCAAAATACAAAGGCAAAAAAATATACATACAGTATAAAAACATTAGCAGATTTCAAAGGGAAAATTTTAGAAAATAATTTTGCCGGCCTTCAAATGATGAT
>JBDTAN010000135.1:0-2562 GCA_039924585.1 Chitinophagaceae bacterium
AAACGAAGGAAGAAAAAACAGGATTCAGTAAATCTTTGGAAATGGTAGCTGCATATTTTTTATCATAAATATTAATAGAAGAATCTTTTTGCTGCTCCAGGTATAAGGAACGAAAATAGTCTGCGCCCATCATGCCGCCGGAAGCTCCGCTGATCAATATAGTTTGGTTCATTAATTTTCCCTGCGTGAGGCTATCCAATTTTTGTAAAACTTCCATGGTGAACGTCGCGCTGCGTGTGCCACCACCACTTACATTGATAATAAAAATAACCGGTGTATCCGATGGCTGTCGCCGCTTCCAGTTATTCAGCATGGTGATATAATTATTTTTATCTGCCTGCAAATTTTCCGGTGAAACCATGCTATCAATATTTATATGGGAATATGCAGGCGCTTCTTTTTTGTTGGTATAATCAAGGCCATACGCTTTATTGCGCGGATCTATAAAATTGCTTTGGTACAAAGAATTGAGAAAATAATACACCACAAAAAGTATGGGCAAACTCCAGTTCCCTAGGAATAATGAAATGGCTCCCGCAAATGCAATCAGCACAGAAAAAAACGCTGTAATGCTTGCTGCGGCTGGCACCTGGAAGATCGTGCTGTCAGAAAAATAACCTATAATAACGAGAAAAATAAATGAAGTAAGAATGGCCAGCACCGCAGAAAAATGATGGCGTTTAAAAATTGAATCAAGAAATGACTGGCTGTAATGCTGCACATTCCTGGGTTTACGTAAACCAAGATGTGTGGTTAAAAACCAGTCCACACGTATTTCATGATTGGATACCAACGGTGTTTTTTCTCGGCGAATGGCACGTTCATAATTTTTATGTGCAGTATCAATCACCGGGCCCATGCGCCGTGAAATAGATTTATCCGCACCAAAAAAATAGAGCAGGGAAATAAGAATAGAAATAATAAACCCAATAACAAATCCTATGCAAAGCATTAGTATGCCATTAGTGCTGATCAGTTCCTGTGTGGAATTATAATCAATAGCAAAAATTAAATAAAAAATCAGGAACACCAGTGGTATCACGGAATTATTGATACAAAATTTCAAGAACGGTTGCTCTGTTGTTGCCAGGAATTGAATATGTTTTGTATGCAAAATAAATGTGGTGATGTTCCAGCTCATAAAAAAAACACCCACGGAAAATCCAACGAGGCCGGTACTGAAGGCGTTTACAGCTCCCAAATATTCCGGGGATAAAAAAAGTGTATGCGCGCCATAAGTATGTAAAAATTTTCCACTGATCGTTGCAAATAATATATACCAGAAAATCAATAATACCTGGTAACGCCGGAAATGCAATAAGAATAATTGCACGGGCAATGAATAATAAAATCCAGACAGGTATCTCTTCATAAATATTTAAAACAGAAAAGATAACACATAATCATGAACTAATCTTTTTCCCGCTCAATAAATAAACGATGGAGACCATACATAAAAACAAAAGCATGCCGGTAAGTTGATGGCATTCTGCCAGCCATTCATACATTCCAAACTTTCCAGGTGTAATATTATTTCCATTTAATACCGTAAATATGCCCAAACAAACTTGTAAAATAACAAGAAAAATCAGTGATTTACGCATGCCTGAAAACCATTTTCCCGCTACGATTTTTTTTGCGGGAAGCCACCAAATAATTATCAACATAAAAATAATATAAGCCAGGCTGCGATGAATAAATTGTATGGCAATCGGATCATGTAATGCGCGTTGTAAAAAACCTTTATCAAAAATTCCCGGCGGCACAAAACTTCCGTTAATCAAAGGCCAGGTTGGCGCTGCCGGCGCGGCACGAATGCCCGCCATAAAACTTCCATAAATAAGTTGCACAACAATTAATATCAACAAATACCAACTGAAAGTTTTCAAATTCTTTTTATATAAAAGTTGAGCGCGCGGAATCAGCAATGCCCAGGCAAAAACCAATGTATAGGCAATTAATATCATTGCCGCAATAAAATGAATGGCAAGTTTGAAATGACTTACATACAGGTCATCATCATTCAGCCCGCTTTCCACCATCAGCCAGCCGATGAATCCCTGCAAACCGCCGAGAATGAATAACATGACCATTGGCCAAATCATCCATTTTGTAAAATATTTTTTATATAAAAAATAAAAGAATGGAATGATAAAAACCAACCCCATCAGCCTGGCCCAAACACGGTGAAACCATTCCCAGTAAAAAATAAATTTGAAATCATTTAAAGAAAAATGGTTGTTCAAATATTTGAACTGTGCGATCTGCTGGTATTTCTCAAATGCCTGCTGCCATTGTATTTCATTCAATGGAGGCATGAATCCCATGAGCGGATCCCATTCTGTAATGGAAAGGCCGGAACCTGTAAGTCTTGTAAGTCCGCCCAGCAACACTTGTATGACCAGCATTCCTACGCCGATCAATAACCAGTAAGCAATGATTTTATTTTTCCGGCATGCTGAAACCATATCCTGCATTTTTTGTGCAAAGGTATTTGGATATTAATTTTAAAAATTTTTAAAAGGTTATATTTTCGCCTTTGGCGATGAAAAAATAAATATG
>JBDTAN010000136.1:0-8369 GCA_039924585.1 Chitinophagaceae bacterium
CAACCATTATGGGTTATGCAGGTATTACAGGCAGCACAGATGTACAGCCGCATAGTGATGATTATTTTCACGCTGTAACAATTGCACAGGTTTCAAATTATTTCAGGTCAGATAAAGGTGGTTGTGCTGTAAAAACAGTCACAGGAAACACAGCTCCAACTGCAGCAGCTGGTGCAGATTTTATAATTCCAAAATCAACTCCTTTTTTACTGACTGGTGTTTCCACTGATGTGAATACTTCTGATGTATTGTCTTATGAGTGGGAGCAGATTGATATTTATGAAAATGGAGGTTCCAATACTTTCCCGCAACAAAGCTCTACAAAAGGGCCGGTATTCAGGTCAATATTATATGCTGCTGAACCAACACGCGTATTTCCAAATCTAACCACTATTCTTTCAGGTGCATTATATAACAAATGGGAAGCATTACCTGCAGTGGCGCGTGATTTAAATTTCCGTTTTACGGCAAGAGATAATCACCCGGGTGGTGGAAATAATGAGAGTGATGATATGATTGTAACTGTTGATGCAAATTCAGGACCTTTCCAGGTAACTGCACCAAATACAAGTGGAGTAAGCTGGAATGCAGGAACAATACAGGAAGTAACCTGGGATGTAGCGAATTCTACAGCCGCACCCGTGAGCTGTGCAAGTGTGAATATTTTATTATCTATTGATGGTGGTATGACATTCCCGATCGTACTCGCTGCAAACACTCCCAATGATGGTAGTGAAAATATAATGGTACCAAATTTTGATGTGACTACAGCACGTATCAAAGTTGTTTCTGTGGGTAATATCTTTTTTGATATTAATAATAAAAACTTTGCTATTAAAGGAACGTTGCCTGTGACCTGGTTATCATTCACTGCAGAGAAATCCGGCGCGAATACAGTACTGCTTAACTGGTCCACAGCGAATGAATTGAATAATGATCATTTTGAATTGGAGCGTAGCAATGATGGAACCAATTTCAACATGATCACAAATATTAAAGCCGGATCAAATCCAAACCAGGTGCAGAAATACGCATACACAGATAAAGCTGCACAGCAAGGGGATAATTACTACCGCGTAAAGCAAGTGGATCTTGACGGCCGATTTACATATACAGATATTAAGAAAGTAACACTGGATGGTGCAAGTACATTCTTTAGCATCAGGCCAAACCCTGTTGTAGATAAAGCAACTTTAGTTGCAAGTACACGATTGAATAATGTGCGCATTAATTTGGTTAGCACCACAGGCAAAACTGTTTATACAATAAATCAAATCCTGGTAAATGCAGGAGATGTATTAATGATTCCTGTGAGCAATCTTTCAAAAGGTGTTTACATCATTAAGATCACCAGTGACGAAGGAAATAAAACGGAGAAACTGGTTGTACAATAAACTTGTGTGATTTAAAAATGAAAGGCCGGCTATTTTTAGCCGGCCTTTTTGTGTGATGTAAGATAATTATTTATAGAAATAATTTTTATAAAAAAGCTGAATTAAAATTATAAGCACGGCGCACTATTTGAAATTCAAGTATTCATTCTAAATAAATTATAGTTGATTTAGAATTTTTTAAAACAAAATCAGCTCCTGTATTTAATAAGAAAATATGGTCGGCTTAAAATCGTAGGAAAGTCTTCCTATGCTGTTAGGAGTTTACTGCAGGTTTTAATTTTTGTAAAAAATAAAAATTGCCAGGTATGGCTTATAAAGAAATATTTTTTCTAAAAAGGATATCCAATAGCTAAATTGAAAACTAAATTTTGACTGCGCCAGTCTTTACTTCCAAAATCTATTTGATTAAACACCCAGCGATTTCCCGGTGGTAAAAATGGTTTGCGCAATGGAAATGCGACATCCAAACGAAGTACAAAAAAACTTACATCCACACGTAATCCCACACCAGTGCCAAGTGCCATTTCACTGAAAAACTTATTAGAAAATTGAGCACCTGGCCGTGTTGTATCTTCCCGAACAGTCCACACATTTCCGGCGTCCAGGAACACTGCACCATAGATAACTGAAAATAATTTTGCACGCAATTCTGTATTTAATTCCAGTTTCACATCACCCGGTTGTTCTGGTAAAAATCCCAGGGTATCAATATTTCCGGCATAATAAGAACCCGGTCCTAAAGACCTTGCACGAAAAGCCCGTATATCACTTGAACCACCTGCAAAAAATTCTTTAATAAATGGCATGGTATAACTGTTGCCATACGCATAACCAAGGCCAGTAACGATACGGCTTGCAAGCGTAGTATTTTTATTTATTTTCAGGTAATGCCGGAAGTCGAGTTCTGCTCTTACATATTGAGAAAAAGGTTGACCGAAAACATATTTGGGATTTCCATTGCGCACATTCGCACCGGAAACCAGGCCCAAAATATTCCCCGATAGATCGAGATTTCCATTAAAATAATAATTATTATTCTTCCTGTTAGGTTTCAGGAAAGAATTATAATTATAATTATAATTTGAACCAATAATAAATTGCTTTTCTATACTCCTTGCCAGCGCGATATTATTCTTTAATGAATCCTGGAAGGCCGGTGTAATATTCGCCGGGTTTACCAAATTTAAAGCGAAAATGTTGAGTGTATGTTCCTTTGTAATATCTTCTTTCCATACATAACCGGCGCTTGCAGTAAGAGAAGTAAGTGTATATTCTGTGTTGCGGTTGAATATCTGGTAGCCTAGTGATAATTTTGTTTGCGGTACAAAATCACTGTTTGTTTTAAATTGTATCGGTCCGATAACACGGGGGAAAAATAAGTTCATATCAATACCCAGCCTGTTCGTATTTACATTTTGTGACTGCGCGGAAACTTGTTTTTCTATACCACCGAAAACACGGACTGTATAGAGTTCTGCGCCTTTAAAAAAATTCCTATTTTTCCACCCTAATGAAACCTCTGTTCCTGTAGAATTATTAGATTTTGTAAGTCCTGAAACCTGGAACTGTATGGATTTTTCCTTTGCCGGCGTGAGATAATAAAAAGCATTCAAAGATGGCTTGAGTGTCGTATCTGTTTCTACAAAACTTGCTTTTACAAATTTGTAAATTCCTAAATTCACCAAACGGTTTAATGATAAATTATGTGCTGTACGATTATATAAATCACCTGGTTTAAATACTAGTGTGCGCCGGAAAATTTTAGGGTTAAATCTATTTTCAGGATCATAAATATAATACCCATCATACTTTTTTGCTTCTTGCATAACGCGTGAGATGCTAGTATCATTTTGTAAATTATAATCCGCGAAAACTACCACATCATTTATCTTATACTGATCTTTTGCTTTATCAGGCACATCCTCTTTTGTGCGCAAATACATATTCACTTTATAATTTCCAACTGTTGTATCTGCATCTACAATTAAATCATCCGGGTTAAAATAATAAAAACCTCTTTCCTTTAATCGCGTATCAATTCGAATCCGTTCCGCTTTAATGCGGTCAAGTGTATATGGCTTGCCGGTTTTTAGCTGCGAATTTTTTTGAAGTCTTGCAATCATTTTTCCGTATTTCGAAGAATCTGTTTCATAAACTACTGTATCGATCATATACCTGTTGCTCACCAAACCTTTATAGGTTGCTTCCATTTTTTTATTTTTTATGGAAGTATCGGCCGTCATTGTTGATCGGAAGAACCCATTATTTTCCAAACGGTTTGCAAGAATTGCGCGGTTCTTTTCAATATTCACCTGGCTGGCTAAAACAGGTGGTTCACCTACTTTATATTTAAGCCAGTAACCAAGACCTTTGCCCTTTGGCGAATCCACAATATTATAAATAAGTACTTTATATGGAATACCAAAAATTCGTGCATTTGGTTTGGGGCGAACGAGGTCTTTCAGTTCGGCAGCAAGATCTTTTTTATTATATTTTACAGAATCATTTTTTGGTTTCAATTCTACTTTTGCACCCATATACAATGCATCATTGTCCGGGATGTTTTTTGTAGCACTACAGGAATATGCAGCAAATAAAATAATTAAGTATAAAAATATCGATAACCTTTTCATATTAAAATTTTCTTTAGCATTCAAAACTTTCATTACGCTCCGGGGTTTTTCATTTCTTCATTTGTCTCCTGCTGCTGTTGCTTCTTTTCAATTTCGGCTGCTTTTTTTTGCTCCTTAATTTTCTTTTTTAATTTTTTATCAGGCTTCGCAAATAATTCTTTGAAATGATCATAATCCAATGTGTAGATAAATGTCAAACCAGTTTCAACTACTTGTCCTTCCACTACTCCTTCGTATTGATTTTTGCGGTAGCCGCGAATTTTGTAACGCCCATCTTCACTGAGTTTATAATCGATTGCTACATCACCTGCAATATTGGCTGCATCCCTGTTTGTTCCGGTCGGACTTTCTAATTCAAAATTACTTCCTACACTCACTTGTAAGCGGTCATTTAATAAGGATTTGGAAACGCCAACAGTTAGATCTGTGCGGCTTTGCTGTGTACCTGTGCTATAATCATCGGTAGAATTCAAGCCAAAACTTAAGTCAACGCCCTGGATGATGTTACCTGCCAGTTTGTTTAACTGATCGGTTAAAATTTTACTTACACTTTGTTTTACAAGTGTAGAAGTACTCGTACTTGCCGCGCTTTGCGTAATATTTTCTCCCACAAATCTGCCCAATAAAAGCAATGCAAAAACCTGTTTATTCAATTCGGATTCATCCGATTTAATTTGTTGTAACCTGGTGTCCACCACACTCCATTGTGATAGTTCATCTTGAGGTAAAGCAATTTCAAAACTAATTTGCGGCTTTAGAAGATCACCCGTCATTTTCAGGAAGACCTGTACATCAATTTTTTCTTTGTATTTATTAATTTCATTTTCAGATTGCCCTGCCAGCAGGGGTTGCACCAAATCGATTGGTGCAGCTTTTGTTTCATACAGCGCGGTTATGTTTACTATTGCAGAAGTTGGATCACCTGTCCAGGTAATTACACTTCCACGTTGAATATCAAATTTTCTTTTGAGGAAATTAAAAGTTAACTGGTAAGAACCATTTGTCAATTCATAGTTTCCGGTGAGTGAAAGTTTGCCACTTTCATCAATACCTCCTGACAGGTTAGCGCCACCCTGCACTTTCAGTGCATCACCATTTCTTTCATCAATAACAAGGGTAAATGCAGCCGCGGTATCGGTTGTAAAATTTGCTGAAACATTTAGTCCGGCAAATGCTTTTGTATTGATCAATGTATCCCTGAAATCTATTTTTGCTGTGGTATCTTTCGGTGCACTTTTATCTACAAAATTCACCACTCCTTCACGGCTCACCACTTCAGGGTTATTACTGGGCAAAACAAAAGTGAAATCCGTTTCTTTATTTGCATTGATATTTGCGGTAATTGCAGGCGCTTGCATACTACCCTTCACTTTAATATCTGCATCAATATTCAGATCGCCATAGAACATTTGATTTTCTGCCTTTGTGGAATGAACAACATTAAAATTGTTGGCTTTAAAAGTTAAACCAAAGGAATAATTCCTGAAATCTTTTGTGAACACATCACCATTTAAAATAGCTGCACTACCCGTTGTGTCTGTCAAAGAAAATTGATTAAAATGAAAACCACTTTCATCCACATTTATTTTATCATTATTCAGTATGAATTTTTCCCCTAGCATTGTTGGTGTAACGAAAGCGTCATTGAACTGCAAAGCACCGTTGACTTTCGGCGATTTTGAATTTCCATTAATTTTAAAATTCCCACTTACAAAACCGCCGGCATCCTGCAATTGTCCGGCTGTAAATCCGCGAATAGATGCAAGGTTTAATTTATTAATATCCAAAAGCATATCCAGGTTTCCTGCTCCGGTATAATATTTTCCGGTGAGAGAAACATCATTGTCCTGCCCGGTAATTTTTATGTCTGCATTAAAAGCATTGGCTGTTTCATTGTCTACTTTGACATTTATATTTCCCAGTGTATCTGTTTTATAACTGAAATTATTAATAGCAAGATCAGATGTGAAAACGGGACTTTTTGGTAAGCCTTTTATAAGCACATGGCCGTTGATGGCGCCATCCATTAATAACGAATCCTGGTCAGCAAAATCGGTCAATGTTTTAATATGAAAATCATTGAAGGCGACCTCTAACGGCGCAGTTGGCGACTGAGATTGGCTGTTGATGGTGAGTGATTGATTGTTGTGTGTGATGTTAAAATTATGCGCAATGATTCCCAAAGAATCATATTGAATAAAATTATCTTTACTCACTTCCCAATTTTCATAATTCAATAAAGCATTTTCAGGGCTGAGGCTTACTGTAAAACCATTATTTTTCGGAGTAAATGTTGTAGAAAAGTGATAGCGCACTTTTTCTTCTTTGTCTTTTAGCAGAATTGCTGTGATCAAATTCTGATCTGCAATAAATCCGGATAAAGATGTTTGATATAATTGAAAGCCATTGCTGCCACCTTTATCCATGCCTAAATTATAATCCAATAAATTGTCACTGCTATAAACAAATGCACTCAAATTTTCAATGGCTTCTTTACCATATTGTATGTGCGGCGCTTTCAAACTAAAATCAATTTTTTCATCTGCACTTGAAAAAATTAATTTTGCATGCATACTATCTGTGCCTTCGAGTTGAGGTTGAAATTGTAAAACGAGTGGAGAAACTTTCAGGTCCAAATCCATTCTCCAATTCTGCGGTGCGAACACTGTATCTTTAAAACCGGGTAATTTATAATACGTATTGATCGTATGCATTACCGCTTTACCTGTTTCAGATAATTTATATTTTCCGATCCAGTTTACTTTTGCCATTTCTGAATTCAATGTGATCAGCTGGCCGGAATCTGTTATTGCAGCGAGTAAAGCAATTGTATCTGTATTTAAATGTTGTCCTTTATTCGTTACAAAAAGATCATACATTTTTAATTTTCCCTGCAAAGAATCCGGATTGGTGCTTTCAAAATCGGCATGTATAATTCCACTAAGTTGTAATGAATCTGCCAGTAGATGCAAAGCCTGTAAATCCAAAGTGTCAATTTTCATATCCATTTTTACAGCAGGGAATTTATTTTGAAGTGCAGCTTCTGCAGTCAATGTATATTTAATATTCGGATCGCTGATGGAAGAATTAATTGTTGCCTGTCCATTTTTTAAAGAAATGTCTGCCAACAAGTTTTGATAGTTATAGCCTTTAATTACACCTTGCTTCAATACTGCATGAATGTCTGTATTCATCGTTTTATAATCCAGGCCCGAACCTTTCACATCTGCATCCAGGCTGATTTTACCAATATTTTTTTCCTGTTTTAAAAGATAACCAAGATCAAAATTGCTTGTAGAAATATTTGCATTATAGGATTTTCCGTTGTTACTCATCTTCGCATTAATCAATGCATTTCCGATGGATGTTTGTGCATTTATTTTTGTAGTAAAATTTTTTGCGTTTCCATTAAAATTTCCAGACGCACTAATACGCTGTGGTAATTGAATGGAAGTTGGCAAACTCCCTTTTGGCAAAAGTTTTTCTATATCATTTTTCGTGGTGGTAAAGTTGGCCAGGTTGATGGCAAAATTTGCATTCTTTGCATCGGGTAAACCATTTATTTTTCCGGAGAATTTAACCGATGTATTTCCGTAACCTGAAAAAGAAAAATTATCAACTGAAAGATCTTTTACATAACCTTTCAATTTTGTATCAATTGTAAAAATGGCATTTTCATTTCCTTTTAATTGATTTTTTAATGAAGGTGCAAAAAGTAAAATGTCTTTTGCCGCGATCTTACTATTAGCAATATTAGCTTTCACAAAAGTTTCGCCGGGCTTTGCTGAAAGTGTGGCAGCAGATGCGTACGTTAAATTCACTTCATCTTTCAAATCCGTTTTATCCGTTTGCAAAATCATATTATTGATATGTGCAGCTGTGTCGGAATAGTAAAAACCTGCCTGGAATTTTTTTAAATCAAGGCCACTATTTTCTTTCGCAGCAAGCTGGTTAATATTTCCCTGGAAAATACCCGGAGAAAATGAAAGTTGTGAAGCGCCCAAATCGAAATCTGTAAAATGAATATGATTGAAATCCATACCCGAAGTTGCACGTGCCGCTGCATTATTATCATATACAATTTGATTGTTTTCGATAGCCAGGTTTTTTAACCGGAAATGCCAGCTGGCGGCGGGAGCAACACTTGAATCACTGGTAACAGTTACAGCTTTTTCCCCTGTCTTTTTTGCAGTGCCTTGTTGAATATTGACTATTGAATTTTTAAGATCAAGACTTTTTAATGAAATCAATAATTTACTCAAATCAATTTTTTCAAACACTGTGTGAAAATCTCCGAGGTTCACATTGGCGAGCATATTGGAAAGTTGATTATCGTATTCAA
>JBDTAN010000137.1:0-10693 GCA_039924585.1 Chitinophagaceae bacterium
ATTAAAAGTCACACCGGAAGGTTCCGTGTATATTCCGAATGTAGGGCCGGTATTTGTATCAGGACTTACCGTGGACCAGGCAAGTGCTAAGATCACGAATAAATTATCTTCCACTATTTATAAAGCAATCATTACGGGCAGCACCAAAGTGCAGGTGAGTCTTGGAAATATTCGCAGCATCCAGGTAACTATTATCGGGGAAGCAAAGCAACCGGGCACTTATACCATTTCTTCATTAGGAACAGTTTTCAATGCATTGTATTTATGCGGCGGGCCTTCCAGGAATGGTACGTACCGGAAAATAGAATTGATACGCAACAATAAAGTCTTCCAGGTAATAGACCTGTATAATTTTTTATTAAAGGGAAGTATGGAAGATAATGTGCGGTTGATGGACCAGGATGTGATACGTATTCCTTATTATGAAAACCGCGTTGCAATTGGCGGCCAGGTGAAGCGCGAAGGCATTTTTGAAATATTGCCTACAGATAATTTACAGGAAGTTTTAAATGCAGCCGGTGGTTTTACGGATTCAGCTTATCGTTCTTCCATTAAAATCACCAGGCTTACAGATAAAGAAAAATCAGTGGTAGATGTGGCCCGTGATAACTATTCAAATTATGTTTTAAAAGGTGGCGATTCTTTATCCGTCAATAAAATTTTGGACAGGTATTCAAACCGTGTTCAGATAGTTGGCGCTGTAATGCGCCCCGGAGAATTTGAATTATCACAAGGCCTTACTTTAAGTGGACTGATTCAAAAAGCAGATGGCTTGAAAGAAGATGCATTTTTAAAAAGAGGAATTATCCGCCGTTTGAAACCCGACCTGAGTTTGGAAATGTTGTCTTTTGATGTAAATGGAATTGTCCATAAAACGCAACCGGATATTTTATTGCAGCGGGAAGATTCTGTTGTAATCTCCTC
Organism: Chitinophagaceae bacterium; assembly: GCA_039924585.1. Classification (GTDB taxonomy): domain Bacteria; phylum Bacteroidota; class Bacteroidia; order Chitinophagales; family Chitinophagaceae; genus JAFDXJ01. The sequence goes on from JBDTAN010000137.1 coordinate 925, forward strand.
TATTTTTGATTTGAGGGATGAATATACCATCAGTTTACAGGGGCAGGTAAGAAATCCCGGCATCTATATTTTTAAAGACAGTATGTCTTTGAAAGATGCCATTTTTGAAGCAGGCGGTTTTTCCGAAGCATCGAATGGAAAAAGGATTGAAGTTGCCCGGCGTGTGACCAATGCAGATCCCAATTCCACAGAGATTGCAAAGACTTTTGAAATAGATGCGGAAAAAGATTTGGATATGCAAGGCAGCAATTTTTACCTGCGGCCATTTGATGTTCTAATAATCCGGAATAACCCGGGATATTTTGTTCAAAAATCTGTGACTGTTAGTGGCGAAGTATTATATCCCGGCGTATATGTTATCAATTCGAATGATGAAAAATTAAGTGATGTAGTTAACCGCGCTGGCGGATTGAAATATACGGCTGACCCTGTTGCAACATCTTTGAAACGCATTAACAAAATAGATACGCTTACAGCTTTAAAATCCCGCAATGTAGAAAAACTGGCTTTGTTTGGATTAAGCGATACAACTTTGGCGGATTCTATTCATAAAGAAGTGCTGAAGCCTTATGATTTGATTGGTATTAATTTGGAAGAAGTTTTACAAAAACCCGGCATCACCAACGACCTCATCCTCGAAGATGGAGATGTGATTTTTGTGCCAAAGAAAAACCAGGCAGTGAAAGTACGTGGCGAAGTTTTATTCCCCACACAATTTGCTTTCCAGAACGGAAAAAATATGAAATATTATATCAATAAAGCAGGTGGATTTTCGGGCAATGCTGTAAGGCGAAGAGCATTTGTACTAGCCGCCAATGGTAATGCAAGGGTTGTGCACCATTTTCTCTTTTTCAAGAGTTACCCGGATATTAATGCGGGTGATGAAATATTTGTTCCCGGTGCAGATAAAAGTCGTAGCAGGCTTTCAACGGGCGAAGTAATTGGATTAACTACAGGCATCGTATCACTCGTTTCCGTTTTATTATTGGTCATCAATAACCTGAAAAAATAAAATTTTCTTTTTATAAAATTGAAAAAAAATATGACTGAGCAATCATCCACTCCAAAAGAAATATCCCTTGCAGGCGCTGTGGAAGGATTGAAAAAACTTTTCCGTTTTTTCCTGTCGAAATGGGTGATCATTTGCATCATTGGATTTTCCGGCGCTGGATTAGGATTACTATATGGCTGGCTGGAAAAACCAAATTACCAGGCAATTTTATCTTTTTCTACGGATGATGATAAAGACGCAACGTCTGGTCTCATGGGCATTGCGGCACAGTTTGGTATCAATCTCGGAGGTGTAGGTGGTGTATTTTCAGGTGATAATATTTTATCCCTGATCTCTTCACAAAAAATAGTGAAAGAGGCGTTGTTTACACCCACAAATGTAAATGGACAAACAGAGAATTTGCTGAGTTTATATTACGAATCTTCGGGCATGAAAAAATCTTTTCGCAAAGATACCATTTTGCAAAAAGTGGAATTTCCCCTCAGCCAGGACCCTGTAAAATACAGCCGTGTGCAGGATAGTGTATTACAATTAATTTTAAAAGACATTTCGAAAAAAGTATTGGTGGCAGACAGGCCGGATAAAAGAGTATTACTTTATACAGTTACAGTTATAAGTCCAAGTGAAACTTTCTCCAAAGTTTTTTCAGAAGAGCTGATCAAAAGAGTGACCGAATTTTATGTTGCAAGCAGTACTAAACGATCTTATCAAACTGTGGAAGCCTTGCAAAGCCGGGCAGATTCCATTAAGGGCGCATATGATGCCGCATTAATGGGCCGCGCTGAACTATCAGATGCCAATCTAAATCCAGCTTTTCAATCACCATTGGTTGGTATACAAAAAAAGCAGACTGATGTTACTGTTCTTGCAACGGCATATGGTGAACTTTTGAAAAATCTTGAATTATCTAAATTTAATTTATTGCGCGAAACGCCGTTGATACAAGTGATTGATGAACCCATGCTGCCATTGAAAGTCATTAAAACCGGCCGTTTGCTCGGGATGATTTATGGAGGCTTACTCGCGGGATTTTTATGCCTTTGCTACCTCACATTTATTTATATGCTGCGCAATGAAAAATTGCAGTCCGACAATCAGTTGACTGACTGATTTCAGATTCCTGTTTGATTTTTTCGGAAAAAAACCTGAATGCCATTTTACTCAAAATTAGCTTCTACTTTTAGCACTATAAAGAAGAGCGCGATTGCTGAAAATTTTTTTATTCTCGGTAGCATTCAATCTATCAATCTATTGCTGCCATTGGTTCTTACGCCTTATTTGATTCGCGTTCTGGGTTTGCAGAATTTCGGGAAAATTACTTTCTCCCTTGCCGTCATCAATATTTTTGGACTAATTATAGACTATGGTTTTAACCTTACAGGCACCAAAGAAATTGCCTTAAATAAAAACAATAAGGAAGCATTGGGAAAAATTGTTTCTGGTATACTTACCACGAAATTTTTTTTAATGCTGCTCACTTTTTTGTTATTAAATATCGGTTTGCTCACCCCATTTTTATCGGAGAACAAACCGCTTTTTTTATTCTCATTTATTATTTGTATCGGGCAGTCCCTGAATCCTGGCTGGATCTTCCAGGGCATGGAAAAAATGCGGCTTTTTGCGCTGGTGAATGTGATCTTTAAGATCAGTTATATGATCTTTATTTTTGTTTTCATTCATGATCCAAAAGATTTTTTATATGTAAATGCTTTGTTTGGATTATCCATTTTATTCACCGGGATAGTATCCATCATTTTATTACATACAAAATTTAAAATCCATTTTTACCGGGTTACTTTTTCAGAGATATGGAATTATTTGAAAAAGAGTTTTTATTATTTCATTTCCGGTTTTTTTGTCAATATCAGTGGCTATGCAGGCTCCGCAATCCTCGGCATTTTTACCAATTACCGCATTGTAGGTTTGTATGGAATTATCGAAAAAATTTCACAATTGGTACGGCAATTATTGATCATTTATTCACAGGTATTATATCCGGCGGCATGCAGGAAAGCACATGAATCCGTGCAGGCTTATACAATATTTATGAAAAGAGCCTTCACCCCTTTTTTCATTTTTTTCTTTTTAATATGTACCTGTATTTTCATCTTTGCACCCCAGATTTCCTGGTACTTTAATAAAACAGATATTAATACATTAACGAATGGCATCAGGATTATTTTATTGGCGGCCTTATGTACGTCATTAAATATTCCTGCCTACCAATCCTTGCTGGCTTATAATTTTTCAAAGTCATACACTTTTGTTTTGATCACAACATCTGTGATCAGTGTATTACTCAATTTATTTCTCGCTTCGCAATACGGTTTATTTGGTTCCATCATCAACTTGCTCATTACAGAATTTATAATGATGGCAGGGCTTCATGCAATACTCCAATTTTATCATTCGAAGCATGCTCTATTCCAGTTTAAATGGCTGGGAAATGAAAATTGATGTTGATCGTTTTTTTTAACTAAAAAAATTTAAGAATAAAAATTAATTGGAAAAGGTAGGTTATGTTTCCGTTTTATTTAAACAGGAGGATCTGTTGCCTGATTTATTTCAAGGTATTGCTATGCAAACCTGCCCAGCATTTTGCATATACTTGATGGACAATGCACCTTCCGCTGAAATGCGCGCCATGGTTGATTCGTTGAAGAATCGATTCCCATTACTTACAATTAAACATATTGAAAACAGTAAAAACCTGGGAGCAGCAGAAGCAAATAATAATGGAATTAAAATGGCGATAGCAGATGGTTGCACGGCATGCATTTTATCTAATACAGATATTATTTATGATGATCCGGGGTTGTTTTGTGAAATGGCAAAATTGTCTGAGGAAAAAAATGCAGGTATTGTGGCGCCTAAGATTTATTATTTTAATACAAACAAAATCTGGTATGCTGGTGGTGATATAGTTAAATGGAAAGGTGGCGTTATACATTACCATGACAAAAAAGAAGATAATGGTTCTTCCAATGAGAGTTGCTATACAGGTTATGCACCCACCACTTTTGTGTATATACAAACAGCTGTTTTTAAAGATGCAGGTTTTTTGGACCAGCAATATTTCTTATACATGGAAGATACAGAATGGATGTATCGCGCCGGACTTGCAGGTTATAAAATATGGTATGCAGCGAATATTCATTTGATGCATAAAGTGAGTATTACTACGGGTGGAATTTTTTCCGATCTGGGTATTTATTACAATACACGCAACCGTTTATTCTTTATTCGCGAATACTTCAACTTTTTTTTAAAATGGTTGTCAGGTTTTTATACACTTGCAAGCACTGCTTTCTTTGTAATGAAAAAATGGAAGAAAAGCGCCTGGCGCGCATATTTCAAAGCAGTCGGCGCGGGTTTATTTACCACTTTAAAACCACAACGGGATTAAGCATTTCAGCTTATGATCAGTAACGTTTTTATTTTTAATATTTGTGTCTTTGCCGCGATCTTCCTGATCCTGTATTTCAATAAATTATTGTATGGCAGTTTTCTGAATGATTTTTTCAATCCATCATTTTCATTCATTCTTTTCCTGCTGATATTTTTTGTAAACCTCAATACGCCAGAAAATAATTTTGAAATTTATACAGGCGTGTTGGTCTTCACGGGTTCCGTGGCCTGGATGCTGGGTTTTTACCTGAATGGTTTTAAATATATAAAGATCCATAAATGGATGCCTTCCGTAGAGCTCAAAGGTATAAGCCTGAGCAATTATATTATTTACCAGCTGATTTTTGTTGTTCTTGCTTTTGGAATTACACTCTTCAAATTAAAAACATTTGGTTACAGCCTTCAGGATTACCTGTTGAATATGCTGATCGTAGAAAATGAAAACGTAAAAGAGGGCGGAAATTTCTGGACACTTTTCTATCGCATCATCAAAATACCGATGATGGTGAATCACTTTCGTTTGTTGAAAAACACGAAAAATTTATACCTCAAAGTTTTCCTGATCACCATCACAGAAATTTTGTTTTCACTCGCTGCATTATCTTCAAGCCGGCTGGGTTATTTAATGGGTTTTGTCTTTGCTTACTTTTTATATTGCCGTGCTAAAGAGAAAAAGCCAGCAGTCAATTATTTCACAGTATCGTTATTAATTCTCGCTTTTCCTGTTTTAAATATGCTCAACAGGTTACGGAATGGTGACATAGAATGGCTCACCAATTTTCACATCAGTGATCTCTGGGACCTGGGCGAGCGCACACTTTCAGCGGATTCAAACCCTGGTCAAAACTTTGATATATTGGTAAAATATTTATCCAATACAAATGATTATCACTGGGGGTTTTTCTTTATCTCTCAATTCTTTTTTCTCATACCAAGAATATTCTGGCCTAATAAACCTATCACTTCTTTTGAATTTGAATATACCATTCGCGTGATGCATGAGCACCCGATCCAGGATGGAACCACCTATACATTTACGGCCTTCGATGCGTATGCTGGTTTTGGTATTCCGTCACTGATTATTGTAATGCTATTATTTGGCATCATCACCCGTTATTTTTATGAGATGTTTTATAAAAAAGATGTCAATTGCCTGATCATCATTTATGGCGCAACTATTATTTTGTATTATATCAATCTACTAAGAGCCAGTGTGATGGACCTTGCCGCGTATTATTTCCTTGACTTTGCTTTAATTCTTATCTTTTATATTATTTACAGGAAGTTGAATATTTTTTATAAACCGGGAAAAGTAGAAGGAGGAATAGCTTAGTATTTTTATGACAAAAATTGCAATTGTTAATGCGCGGAATATTTTTCCATTGGATGGAGGTGATAAAATATTTTCCTATAATTTATTAAAAATACTGGCAAAGCAAAATGAGGTTTGCTATATCAATATTATTGATGAAGGTTTATACCATGAAAAAGAGAAAAAAGAAATATTGTCCTGCGGGAATATTTTATTGAAAATTATTCCAACACATTTTTTAAATAATTTATACGCCATTATTAAAAGCAGCCTGTTGGGAATCCCATACTTATCTGCACGGCGTGCAGAAAAAGAGGAAATAAAAAAAAGGATTCAAAAATACTTTTCCGCATTTTCACCTGACATCATCATTTGGGATCAAATTCGTTCTGCATCTTATTTTGAACTATTCCCTTACGCCAAAAATTTCCTGGTAGAACATAATGATGAAGCCGCTATTTACAGGCAAAGAGGCGCTTCAAAAAATGTATTGGCAAAATCTTTTTATAATTTCCAGGCAGGCATATTAGAAAAATTTACTAAAAAGATTCACGATAAAGTTGATCAAATTATTTACCTGAATAAAGAAAATATTAAGAAAGATTCTTCTACAGAAAAGTTTCGCTTCTTTCCAAAACTGTTTACTTCATTTACGCATGCCGAATATGAAGTGAAAAATGTTTCTGTTGTAAAATTATTATTTGTAGGAGCTATGGACTGGTATCCAAATGCAGATGGTATAAAATGGTTCATTCAAAAAGTATTTCCATTATTACCTGATAATTTTGAGCTTGCTATTGTTGGAAGGAATGCCGCAAAAGCCTTTCCAGTCAATGATTCAGCCCGCATACAAATTCATTCAGATGTTGTATCTGTTGAACCATTTTATCTTTCTGCTGACCTGTTTATTTCTCCTGTTTTTTCCGGTTCCGGCATCAATATTAAAATCCTTGAAGCTGCTTCCTATGGCATTCCATTCGTTGCAACTAAATTTTCGCTGAGAGGATATAATGATTTAGATTTCATTCCGCAGGCTGAAAATGTAAAAATATTTGCGGAGAAAATAATTGAAAATGCGGCATATCAAAAACGTATTGATTTGAATACAAAGATCAATGCATGGTATGATGAATATGTGCATGCAGCAGAAGAGTCAGTTCAACAATTATTTATTAAAAATTAATATGCCCGAAAAAAGGGATTGCTATTTTTTGCTCACGCGCTTACCCTTTCCACCTATTGGTGGTGACAGGTTACGCTATTACAATTCCATTTTGGTCTTGCAAAAATTTGTGCGGCTCAGGCTTATTATCATTACTGATGAAAAACCCGGCCCGGAGGTAATTCGCTTTTTGCAGGAAAATACTTATTCCTATAAAATATTTATTTACCCGAAATATCGTTTTCGGTTAAATGCACTCCAGGCAATTTTATCACATTATCCCATCCAGGTAAAATATTATTATTTTAAAGAAGTAGAAAAATATTGCCGGGAAAATATTAAACCCGAAGATTTGATCATTTCAAATCTTGTACGAACAGCGCTTTATGCAGTAAATTTCCCAAATAAAAAATGGCTCGACCTGATAGATTCTTTGTACCTGAATTATTCCAGGAGCAAATTGAAAGTATCTTCTATGTTTTGGAAAATGATGTATACAGTGGAAGCAAAAAGATTAAAAACTTTTGAACGATTTTGTGTAGAAAAATTTGATGCAACACTTTTTACTAATTTCAATGAACAGAAATTTTATGCCCCATTTGGGAAAGCAACCTGGTTGCCCAATGGCGTGAATGAAGCATTATTTCACAATACATATATTTCTGCGCAAAGTGGGAAACCTCCGACAGTTGTATTTTTAGGCAAAATGGATTACCAGCCAAATATCGATGCGGCACTTTGGTTCGCAGATAAAGTTTTGCCTTTAGATACAAAAATTCAACTCATCATTGCAGGCAGTTCCCCGGTGAAAAAAATATTTGAATTACAGGATCAACTTCCCGGAAGAGTTACTGTTACTGGCTTTGTGGAAGATCCTTACACACTCATGTATGCAGCAGATGCAGTAATAGCGCCGATGCAAACAGGTGGCGGCATTCAGAATAAAATACTGGAAGCTATGGCCATTGGTTGTGTTGTACTCACCACTCAATTGGGCGCACAACCAATCGTTGGCGCTGAGAATGGAAAGCATTTAATGATCTGCGAAACGCCGGTTGAATATGTGAATGCAATTCATGCCTTGCACAACAATACGCTTAATGCAAATACGATGAGAATAGCTGCAAAAAAACTCATGCAGGAAAAATATACCTGGGAATTATTTTCTCAAAAATGGAAGCAACTAATAGAAAATGCAGGTAAATAAATTATTAAATTAATTGTTGGATAAAAAACCAAATATACTCATCATCATCAACCGGCTCGTTATTGGTGGGCAGGCAATTGATACGATTCCATTAGCCTGGTACCTCCAGGAAAATTTTTCTGTGCATGTATTGTATGGCGAAAAAGAAAATGATGAAGAAGAGGCGCTTTTTTTACTGGACCTGTATCCCGGTTTGCATATAGAAAAAATACCGCTTTTGCAAAGAAGCATTTCACCGGCAAGAGACCTTGCAGCATATCGTGCCATAAAAAACATTTTAAAGAAAAATAAATTTGCTGTTGTTCATACGCACGGGTTTAAATCAGGCATGCTGGGAAGATTGGCAGCACGTGCCATGCATGTTCCGTGCATTGTTCATACTTTTCATGGGCATCTTTTTCATTCCTATTACAACAGTTTTATTTCTGCATCTATTATTCGATTAGAAAGAATGCTGGGACGAATAACAAGCCGGATAATAACCATTAGTCCGCAACAATTGGAAGAGATTTCCGGGAAATTTTCAATTGCACCAAAATCAAAAACCAGCATGATCAGGTTGGGCATTGATGAAAAACATTTTTTCAGAAATTTAGAAGATGACAAAAATTCTTTTAAAGAAAAGTATAATTTAAAAGACGATGCTATTCATATCGGAATCATTGGCCGGATCGTTCAGATAAAAAATTTCACCTTGTTTGCAGATGTGGCAGAAAAAGTTTTAGCTGCTTATCCTTTACGTGTAAAATTTTATGTAGTGGGTGATGGAATTCTTGCCGGGCACGTGCAGGATATTCTGTCATCGAAAAACATTTCTTTTAACGCACGAGGCAGAAACAATGAAAACGCTACAGTGATATTTACTTCCTGGGCGCCGGATATTGCAACGGTCATTCGCGCACTGGATATTGTAATGCTTACTTCTTATAATGAAGGCACACCTATGAGTTTAATTGAAGCACAACTTTGCGGAAAGCCGGTGGTAGCTACAAATGTAGGCGGCGTAAGTGATACATTTATCGCCGATAAAACAGGATTTCTCATTCCCCCGGGAGATGCAGATTTGTTTGCAAAAAAATTAATTTTGCTGATTAACAATGAACAATTACGAAAGGAAATGGGAGATGCCGCGGTGGATTTTGCCACGGAAAACTTTTCTAAAAAAACGGAAGTGCAAAAAGTTACTGATCTTTATCATGAATGTTTGCAAAACAAATAATGCGATTAGTTAAATGAATATTCTCGTCACAGGCACCGCAGGTTTTATTGGCTACCATATTGTTCAGCGCTTACTTGCGGATGGACACGATGTAACAGGCATTGACAGTATCAATGATTATTATGATGTGTCCCTTAAAATGAAACGGCTGGAACGATCCGGAATTGCCAAACCACAGGAAGCAACATTTGATAATGTCTTGAAAAGTACAGATGGAAAATATACTTTTTATCGTAGCCTGATTGAAGATAAAAAAAGAATGGAGGAAGTTTTTCAATCGGCTTCTTTCGACCGCGTTATACACCTCGCAGCACAAGCAGGTGTTAGATATAGTTTGGAAAATCCGGGAGCCTATATCACCAGCAATATTGACGGATTTGCCAATTTACTGGAATGTTGCAGGCATGCAAAAATTCCGCACTTGGTGTATGCGAGCAGTTCCAGTGTAT
>JBDTAN010000138.1:0-3846 GCA_039924585.1 Chitinophagaceae bacterium
AAAGATGGTATTAAAATTCTCTTTCAAGCCAACATATCATTTGATCCTTCTCACGGGCTTGCTTTGTGGATAACAGACATTGATCCAGGTTACACGCTGGGTGACCTTGAAAGAGAAAAACTGGAGACAATAACGCAATTAAAAGATGAAGGCATTTTCGATAAAAACAAAACTTTAAAACTGCCTCAATTACCTCAGCGGATTGGAATAATTTCCGTTGAGACAAGTAAAGGATATGCTGACTTCCTAAAAGTTATAGAAACAAATACATGGAAGTATAAATTTTTCCACTTGCTTTTTCCTTCTCTTTTACAAGGAGACAAAGCTGCTGAAAATATTATTGTACAATTAAGGCGAATTAAAAAAGTTAGAAGCCATTTTGATGTTGTAGCAATTATTCGTGGCGGTGGTGGAGATGTTGGACTTTCTTGTTACAACAATTATTTATTAGCAAAAGAAATTGCGTTATTCCCAATCCCTGTTATTACCGGCATTGGACATGCAACCAATGAAACTGTTGCAGAGATGATTTCATTTTCAAATGCGATTACTCCGACAAAACTTGCCGAATACTTAATTCAAAAATTTCATAACTTTTCAGTTCCGGTTCACGAAGCTGAAAAAAAAATTATTGACAAATCAACGCGTTTATTGAGTGAGGAAAAAACAAAGTTTCTGTCAGAGGTAAAATTATTTCGTTCCGTTACAGAAAATATGCTCATTACAAACCGAAATGAGGTCAAGAATTTAATCAGGACATTATTTCAACATGCGCACTTTGTTTTCAAAAATGAAAATGATTATTTGCGAACATTAAAAACAGGAATTAACAAAGGAACTATATTATTTTTCGATAATACGAAACAAGAAATAAGAAATTTTGCCGCAACAATTCGTAAAGACACATTTTCACAGTTAATCCAATTTAAATTGATTGTTTTTCAACTTAAAGAAAAGTTACTTTTACAGGGTAAGCTTACATTCAAAAGCAATTTACTTGAATTAAATAGTTTAGAAAAAAACATAGGAAATATGAGTCCATTAAATGTTTTGAAACGAGGATATAGCATTACGCTTGTGAATGGTAAAGCTGTTAAAAGTATTGAAGAAATAAATAATGGTGACACATTAAACACCACAGTATTCGACGGAAAAATTATAAGTAATGTAACTGCTACCAATAAAAATAATGACGAATGAATGAAACTATAAATTATACAACAGCATTTGAAGAACTCCAAACTATTGTTACAGAAATTGAGCAAGGTGAAATTTCAGTTGATGAGCTTTCAGAGAAAGTGAAAAGAGCAGCATTGCTAATTAAACTCTGTAAAACAAAATTGATAACTACAGAAGAAGATGTAAATAAAATTTTAAAAGAGCTTGACTCCAAAGACATTGAATAAATTCTTACATTATTGAAAAGCAAGCCGCGCATTCAATAAAATTTTTCCGCGTATGAAGTACAGCATCCGAGTAGGAACATGTATAAAGTGCTGGATTATACAATTGACGTTGATTTTGAAAAAATTTATGGTGTGGATTTTTCTTTTTTAGATGCAAGTAAACCGGCATCCGTCATGCTTGCAGAAGGTTCAGAGATTATTGTAAAGTCTGCATACAAAATAAAATAAAACCTCCCTATCTTTTTTTGGAGCGGGCAAAAGTTTGTAATATTGTTTTGCAAAGTCAGGCAACACAGCACCAGTTCATTTATCAAAACTAAATCATGGACGGAATTACAGAAGAAGAAAATATAGAAAATTCTACTATTCTACAACCGGAAATTTCTCCGGTTGAAATGAATTTACCACCGGGCTCCACCAACATAGCTCAACAAGGCATGACTACACCACAAAAAAAATGGAAAGATCATTTCTTACAATTTCTCATGATTTTTTTGGGTGTGACTTTAGGCTTTTTTTCATCGAATATCCGGGATAAAATAATTAATGACGGAAAAGAAGAACACTATATCAGCAACCTAATACATGATCTCCAATTAGATTCTTTGAATGCTATATCCATTCAGAATGATCAAATAAAATTGCTGGCGCAAATGGACAGCGCTTTACAAATTACACCGGAAGAAATTAAAAATATTCCGCAACAGGATTCTTTCTTCAGGCATTTCCTGGTCTTTTATATCAATGCTTTTAATTTCAGGCAGAATGATAATACGCTCATACAATTGCGCAATGCGGGCGGTTATAGTTTAATCCGGAAACCTGGTGTCCTTGATTCCATTATTGCCTTAGAAAATTTTTATGAAGAAGTAAAAAAGAATGATCAGTTTTATTATGATAATTTCATCAAAGTGCAGGATTTTTCTAACAGGCTTATGAAGATGCCATTTGTTGGCACTTCTGCGAATGGCACTTCGGTTTATCCTGATTTATCCGAGCCGACAGAAGTCTTCACACAGTATAATAAAGTATTGATCGAACAGTTATTTAATATGATAAGAAACGAGCAAACGCAGTTAGTTTATTATAAGTATTTGATTGGTATGTACAAAACGCGGGCAACAGGTTTGATGAAGTTTTTGGAGGAGAGGTATGATGTGGAGTAGGGTTTGGGAATACTCGGTAATTTTGATTGAATGAAAGGTTGTTGCTTAGAAAAACGACCGTATTTTAGCTTAAATACAAAATAACTACATGAAAGGTCCAGAATTTTTAAAGTTTATAAATCCAGTTCTTACTACACTTCAATTAAACGGCGGCGCAGGTAACTCATCTGAGGTAATTGAACAGATAATTGATAAACTCGGAATCTCCGATTCTGAACTTGAAGAAAAAACATCAAATGGACAATCTAGAATAAGAAATCAAATACAATGGGCAAGATTTTATCTTTTTAAAGCAGGACTTATAGATAATGCTCAACGAGGTATTTGGAGATTGACCAACGAAGGGCTAGATAAGAAACTAAATGATGATGATGTTTATGAATTATTTAAAGGAGTTCAGGACAGCGTAAAAAAAATACCAACTTCCAAACCGAAAAAGGAAGAGCCAAAATTTGAAAACATTTCCACCGAAGACGAGGAACATTCTATTGGATTAATAAACCTCATTCAAAGTTTACCTCCTGCTGGATTTGAAAAATTATGCAAAAGACTTCTTACTGAAATTGGAATAATAGAAATTGTAATTACTGGTGGCTCGGGCGATCAAGGAATTGACGGTAAGGGGTTAGTAAAATTAAATGACGTTGTAAGTTTAAATATAGTTTTCCAATGTAAACGTTATAAAGAAACTGTTTCCCCACATCATGTTCGAGACTTCAGAGGTGCTATGCAGGGACGCGGTGAAAAAGGTTTAATAATTACAACTGGACGGTTTACTAAAGAAGCAAAAGGCGAAGCAAATAGAGAAGGTGTTACTCCGATTGAATTAATTGATGGAAACAGACTTATTGAATTATTTGAAAAATATAGGCTTGGTCTTAAGCCGGTTATAGTTTTTGAAATTGATCATGAATTCTTCAGAGGCTTTAATTAAATGAAATACTAACTTTTAAACCGGGATGGATGATTAATGAAAAACGGAAATTAACTTCACACCATTTTTATATTGTAGAATCATTTCACCTTTGACATTGTGATCACCGGCAAATTATTTTATCTAATAACCTCCCAAAAATTGCTCCCTAAAATAACTATCCTACATTAGCATACTATAAAATTACTAAAAACGAATCACTCACTTTAAAACCGTAACCATGCCGATTTCAAAAACAACTACCTTGCTTGCTCTTTTACTTCTTAGCACCACATTTATTTTTGGGCAGTTAAAATATCCTGTGACAAAGAAAGTAAACCAGGTGGATGATTATTTCGGA
>JBDTAN010000139.1:0-4553 GCA_039924585.1 Chitinophagaceae bacterium
TATTCAGGGCTTACAGATAAAGAATTTGCACAGGTTGATAATTTTGTCAAAAGAAATTCCCTGGAGAAATTCGGGCCGGTAAGAACCGTCAAACCTGAACTGGTTTTTGAAATTGCCTTTGAAGGTATTGCGGAAAGTAAACGTCATAAAAGCGGTGTGGCATTGCGTTTCCCGAGAATGAGCCGCTGGCGGAAAGATAAAACGCTGGAAGAAATAAATACGCTGGATGATTTGAAAATATTACTTGAAATGTATGGGAAATGATTTTGATAAATTATACTTTTCCAATAATCTATCAAAATTAACAAAGTGAAGTAATATTTGAATACAGGTAAGTTGATACCTTTAAAAAAAGTTTTAATGAAAAATAAATTATTGTTTGCGTTTAGTGCATGCTTATTTGCATTTACAGGAAGTTTTGCCCAGGACATGAAAGTTATCAAAACATTTCCAGTCGGTGGTGATGCTGGATGGGATTATATTGCTGTACATAATCATAAAATTTATGTAACGCATGGTTCGCAGGTAAATGTTTTGAATGAAAATTCAGGAGATTCTATAGGAGTTATTCCTGGAACAATCGGCGTTCATGGCGTTGCATTTTGCGATGCTTTAAATCGCGGTTATACAAGTAATGGCAGAGCGAATAATGTTTATGTATTTGATCTGGGAACGAATAAAATATTAGATTCTATTGCTACAGGTGAAAACCCGGATGCTATTACCTATGAACCATTTTCAAAAAAAATAATTACCTGCAATGGCCGCGGAAAATCACTTTCAATAATAGATCCTGTTAAGAATGAAGTGATTGCTACTATTGAATTACAGGGAAAACCGGAAGAAGCAATGGGTGATGGTAAGGGGAAATTATTTGTAAATCTTGAAGATGAAAATGAGATCGCTGTTGTAGATCTCAAAACATATAAACTGATTACAAAATGGCCGCTCTCACCGGGAGAATCTCCCACAGGACTTGCCTATGATAAAGTCAATAACCGCTTGTTTGCAGGTTGTGATGTGAAAATGATTGTAATGAATGCTTTAAATGGAAATGTGGTTGCAGATTTACCCATCGGCGAAGGTTGCGATGGACTGGTATTTGATAAAAAACTGAATATGATTTTTACTTCAAATGGTGAAGGAAATGTAACCGCAATCAAACAAATTGATGCAGATCATTATAAAGTGGCCAGGACTATTCAGACTCAAAGAAGTGCGCGTACTATTACTTTGAATGAAGATACGCATACATTGTATTTACCGGCCTGCGACCTGGAACCTAAGAAGCCGGGAGACTCTGATGAGACAAGGCCCCAGCGGGTTCCCGGATCTTTTAAAGTACTCGTGATCCGTTAAAAAAATTTCGTATTTATGAAAGCAATTGTGGGTTCAAAAATTTTGAACCCATTTTTTGTTTGATACATTTGCGCATGAATTTACAGCAAAAGGATAAAGCATTTATTTGGCATCCGTTTACTGCACAAAAAAATATGCAGTTACCTATTCCAATCGTGAAAGCCAGGGACAGCCTCCTTTTCGACGAAAATGGACATGAATATATTGATTCGATCAGCAGTTGGTGGGTTACTTTGCATGGACATGCAAATTCTTTTATTGCAAAAAGAATATATGAGCAGGCACTGCAATTGGAGCAAGTGATTTTTGCGGGATTTACACATCAACCTGCAGTTGACCTGGCTGAAAAACTCGTGGAGAAATTGCCTCAAGGGTTTTCAAAAATATTTTATAGCGACAATGGTTCTACATCCACGGAAGTGGCTTTGAAAATGGCTTTGCAATACTGGTGGAATAAAGATAGCAAGCCAAAACGAAATAAAATTATTGCGTTGAGAAATGCGTATCATGGTGATACATTCGGCGCCATGGGCGTGAGTGAAAGAAGTGTTTTTACATTAGCTTTCCAGGATCTTTTTTTCGAAGTTATTTTTATAGACACGCCCTATGAAAATAATATAGAATCAATTTTTAAAATCATTGATGCACAGGCAGAAAATATAGCTGCATTTATTTATGAGCCTTTAGTACAAGGTGCCGGCGGTATGCATATGTATGAAGCTGTTTATTTAAATGCTTTATTGAAAAAAATAAAAACACATGAAATTATTTGTATAGCAGATGAAGTGATGACCGGTTTTTTCCGCACGGGAAAATTCTTTGCCAGTGACTATATGGAAGAAAAGCCGGATATTATTTGCATGAGTAAAGGCTTAACCGGCGGTACGATGGCACTGGGTGCCACAGCTTGTACGCAAAAAATTTATAATGCTTATTTAAGTGATAATCCATTCCATACTTTTTTTCATGGACATTCTTTTACCGCGAATCCAATTGCATGTAGCGCCGCTTTAGCCAGCATGGAATTATTGGAAAATGAAAACTGTCAGCGTAACATTTATTCCCTTTGTACTACAGTTGAAAAATTTTCACAACAATTAAAATCGGATCAGAAAATTTATAAAAAAACAATAAAAAACATTCGTCATATAGGTACGATCCTCGCATTTGAAATTGATGAAGGTGAAGATGAATACTTAAATTCATTAAGTAAAACAATTACCGCAAAAGCACTTGCAGCGGGTATTTATCTCAGGCCATTGGGAAACACAGTGTACATCATGCCGCCCTATTGTATAACAGAAAATGAACTTCAAAAAGTTTTTGAATTTATACTCAACTTACTGAAGTGACATTACTCTTCCAGCCTCTTTTTTAAGACTGACAAACTTGATTCCATCGGAGGTCCCATGATCTTATCATTCATCATAGAACTAAATCTTTCCCAGGGATACCAGTTAGCGACAGACGTAAAATACCAGTTCACTGTTACACTGTTTGCATCCCGCGGTATAATATTAAAAACGGCTGATTGCGAACTGCCTTTTTCACCTTTCCAAATAGTAACAATAGAATCTTTTGTAACAGAAATTTCACTTACTTCATAATTTCCGAAACGCGCTACAGTTCCCGCCCCGCTTGTCTTTTGTGTTAGAAAAGTAATAGTTCCGGTGTCTGCACCATTCATCCAAAACTTCCAGTATTTCATATCGGACATATACAAAAATACACTGTCCGCCGGTGCATGTATATCCGTTGCCCTTGATACACGGATGGATGCCGGGAATAATAGGCCGATGGAGGTGACAACAATAAATAAAATGATGAAAGAAATGATCGCTAATTTTAAAACACGCATAGATTTAATTTACCGGTAAAAAATTATTCCCATTTAAAAACTTTAATAGCAATAGCATAAACGATCACACCCCAGATGAGCAGGATACCAATTTCTTTCCAACAATCAATCAGGCTTGCTCCTTCAAAAGATATGGCGCGCATTGCATTATTGAAATGTGTAAGCGGTAAAAGATTACAGATAACCTGTAACCATTTTGGAAAAACAGTGATAGGAAAAAATGTACCTGCCAGTAAAAATTGTGGTAGTGTAAATAAATTCGCGAAAGGCGGAATCGTGCTTTCATTTTTTGCTACACCACTCACAATAAAACCACAGCCCATGAAAACAATTAATGCAATAAAACTTAAAACCATGATCTCGAGAAAAGTGATGAAGCCATGTACAAGTGTGAAATGAAATGCAACTGTGCCAATGCCAATGATGATGATCGCAGTGATCATTTGAAAAATCACCCGGCTTAAAGCTTCACCTAATAACATATAGGATTTGCGCACAGGTGTTGCAAAAAAACGTTTCAATACAAGTTGCTGGCGCAAATTGAAAAAGAGAAATGCAACGCCGAAAACGCCGGCACTTAATAAAGAAAAACCCAACTGTCCGGGTAAAATAAAATCTATTTCACGATATTCTCTTCCTGGTATTTTTTCTATAACAGGATTTAATGTTGCAACAGTTGGCGTATGTGGATAGGTCGCTGCATTCATATTGCCAATGACTTCTTTGATCACGGAACCAACAATACTTGTGTTGCGTGGATTCACTGCATCAGAACTTTTCAGCGAAACCATATAACCCGAATCAGGTGCTGCTTTTTTTTGAATATTAATTATAGCCGTTAAATTTCCTTTTTCCAGTTCAGCTAATGAAACACTGTCTGTTTGGTGGAGAATATTAAATGCCGGATTTGTATTTAATGCTTTATAAATAGCATTCGAAGTATCCGCATTTTTATTAAAAACAACATCCGCAGAAAAGCCGCTTCCATTACTGATGAAACCAAAAACCAGGATAAAAATAAGCGGAAAGCCCACGCTGAATGCAACTGCTGAAGGGCTGCGGAAAGTAGCAATCAGGCTCGCTTTGGCGATGGCCATCATGGCTTTCCACTGGCTATATTTTTTTGGCATACCGGGAAGATTTTGGAAAGCAAAGCTATCTGAATAAATTTCGTTTGAAAAATAAAAATCAAAAAGCTATCCAGTTTACCCCACTAATATAAATTGATGTTTAAAAATAAAACAGATATTTGAAGTTTTTTTATCATGAATACAGCATACCTGCTTACCGGAAGTAATTTGAATGATCCTGAAATACAGGTGGGTATTGCTTTTCA
>JBDTAN010000140.1:0-7553 GCA_039924585.1 Chitinophagaceae bacterium
AGGTCTGCGGCAGATTTTTTTAAGGTGGCAGATTTCACCACTGCAAGCTGCTGTAATGCTTGCTGGAAGACAGTTTCAGCACTTGCTCCATAAACCTGCGGTAAGTTGGTTGCAACTATTTTTTCAAATTGTGCATTGTCTGAATATTGCATATTCATTAATTGCATCAAAGCTAATTTAGCATTGGCCAAATTATTTTCCTGGTTCACTACATTCAATTCATCGGATGCACGTTGTCCTTTTAAATTATAAAAATCTGCCGGGGCAATTGCTCCCTGTTCATTCAAAATATTCAAACGATCTTCCTGCTTTTTTGAAACAGTTACCTGCTCACGTGCTGAATTCAATAGCTCTTCCGTACTTTGTTCCTGCAGGTAAGCCAGAATCACGGCAATAGTAATATTATCTTTTTGTTGTTGCCAGTCCAATTTACTTGCTTCATAACTTAGTTCATACTGCTTCGCATTATTCCTGGCACTGCTTCCATTCCATAACAGCAGGCTTGCATTCAAACCATAATTTGCATAGCCTACATTTTGATCTACATATCCATTACTGAATGGATCAATACTGCGGCCTTCGCTGATACCATGATTGATATCTGCATTGATGAACGGCAACATATTTCCTTTCGCCTGGCTCCAGTATGTTTTTGTATAATCAGATTGATATTGCGCTTCCTTCACCTGT
Source organism: Chitinophagaceae bacterium (assembly GCA_039924585.1). Classification (GTDB taxonomy): domain Bacteria; phylum Bacteroidota; class Bacteroidia; order Chitinophagales; family Chitinophagaceae; genus JAFDXJ01. Next base: position 691 of record JBDTAN010000140.1, read on the forward strand.
TGATTATTTTTCACAGCGAGGTCAATGCATTGTTGAAGGTTAAGTGTGCCAGTAATTGTATCCTGGCAAAAAGAATACAGGCCACTTAAAATACCAACGATGCAAAAAAACATTTTCTTATTCATATAATTATTTCCTTTTTCTTTTTGTGTATGCAAGTTTTAATTGTCAATTCTTCCATCGAGCAAATGAATAATACGTGAACCATATTCCGCATTTTTTTCTGAATGGGTGACCTGTATAATGGTCACGCCTTCATGATTTAATTCTTTAAATAATTCCATGATTTCTGCGCCTTGTTTTGAATTTAAATTTCCTGTGGGTTCATCTGCGAGAATCAATTTTGGATGCACAATTAATGCACGTGCAATGCCCACCAGTTGCTGTTGACCGCCGGAGAGCTGGCTGGGAAAAAGATCTTTTTTCCCAACGATCTGGAAGCGGTCCAGGATATCTGCCACCATAGATTTTCTTTCAGAAGTTTTTATATTTTGATATATTAATGGGGTTTCAATATTTTCATACACGGTGAGTTCATCAATGAGGTGATAGGCCTGGAAGACAAAACCAATATGTGTTTTAAAAATTTCCGAACGTTTTTTTTCTTTTAAAGCAAGTACATTTTCACCCATAAAAAAGTATTCCCCTTCATTGGGTTCATCCAGTAATCCGATCACATTGAGCAAGGTTGATTTACCCGAACCCGACGGCCCCATGATGGAAATAAATTCACCTGCAGCAATATCAAGGCTGATATCTTTTATAATAAAAGTGCGGTTGATGCCGGTGTTATACCATTTGAAAATATTTTTTAAGGATACCATTTATTTGTTTTTTTGTTTTTGGTAGAGACACAATATATTGTGTCTCTACCAAAATATATTGTGTCTCTACCAAATAATATCATCATTCCGACCTTAAAGATTTTATCGGGTTTGCTAATGCTGCTTTTACAGATTTATAACCCACCGCAAGCCATGCAATCACCATGGAAATAACAATTGCCAGCACAAATATCCAGGGTGAAAAATTTGTCCGGTACACAAAATTATCGAGCCAGTGATTCATCATATACCAGGAAACCGGCACTGCAATTAAGAATCCAATGATCACGAGTAAAGTAAATTCTTTGGAGAAAAGATAAATAATATTTTGTACAGACGCGCCCAATACTTTTCGCACCCCAATTTCTTTTGTGCGCTGCACAGCCATAAATGTTACAAGTCCGTATAATCCCAGGCAGGAAATTAAAATGGCGATGAAAGCAAATATTTTATATAATAATGCAAGCTGGTTATCCTGCCGGTAAAAGTCATTGATGCTGTCTTCAAAATAATTACTGGTAAAAGCATATTCTGGGAATACCTCGTTCCAGGCACTTTCCACGGATTGCCTAGTTTTAGAAATATTTGTTGAATTTAATTTGACTGCAGTTACAAAATACTGGTCTTTACGTTCTGCAATAGCTAACGGTTTTATAGCTTCTTTTAAAGAATTTATTTTAAAATCTTTTACTACACCAACAATGGTTTTCCATTCACCTCTTCCACCATAACGCATTTCTTTACCCACAATATCTTCTGGTTTTTTTACATTTAATTTTCGTGCAAAAGTTTCATTCACCACCACTTCATTGATTGTGTCCGATTTTCCAAAAGGCCTGCCCGCAAGCATTTGCAGCCCAAATGTTTTAAAATAATCTTCATCTGCGAATTTTACATCCAATTGAAAATCAGGATTTGGCTGATGATCAAATCCAAAATTTGTTTGCCAGTTATTTTGCGAAGAAGGCACATCACTGCTATAGCTTACATCTTTCACGCCGTTCATTTGCAATAATTTTTGTTTAAATGCCGATTGTCTAGACTGCATAGCGCTATCTGCATTGGCATTAATTACCAACACTGCTTCTTTATTAAAACCAAGATCCGCATTTTTTACAAAACTCATTTGCGTAATGGCTACGATCGTCCCAATAATTAATATTTGAGATATAGCAAATTGCAAAACAACTAATCCTCTTCTTAATGAAATGCCTCCAATAGTTGCAGAAGTAATTTTATTTTTTAATGCAAGCGCCGGCGTGAAACCAGATAAAATAAATGCCGGGTAAATGCCTGCTAATAAAGTGATCACTACAATTAAAGCTAGGATCAATAAAAAGATTTGACCACTTAAAAATGAAATGCTGCCTTCAATATTTGCGATATTTTTAATAGCAGGAAGACAGAGCGCCGCAATGCCAATTGCTATAATTACGGCGATACATACAATTAAAAATGTTTCACCAATGACCTGCCTGAACAATTGCCTGCGGTTACTTCCCAACACTTTTCGAATACCCATTTCCTTACTTCGGTTAACTGCTTGAGCCGTTGATAAATTAATAAAATTAATACATGCCATGAAGAGGATAAATAATGCGATCAATGATAATGTCCACAAAGAAGACCTGTCAGTAACATGGTCTCCAAAATTTTCAAACCGATTATCAAAATGTACATCACTCAATGGTTCCAGGAAATTCAATCCTTGCTTTTTATTATCATTGTTATAATGTTTATTACTGAAAGTGATCAAGCCTTTATTCACCTGGATTTCACTTACGTTTTGCGGGAGCAGCATAAACACCTGGAAATTGCTGGTCGTGCTGTGCCAGGTACTGTCATAGAAATATTTTCCATTACTGGCTTTTGCTGTTGCCATAGAATTAATAACTGATAATGGAAAATCAGTATTTGCCGGAGGATCTTTAATGATGCCCGTAACTTTTACAAGCACTGCATTATCCAATAATAATGTTTGACCGATGGCGTTTTTCCAATTGCCAAAATATTTTGCTGCTGTAGATTCTGTCAGCGCTGTTACATTTGGATTTTTCAATTCTTCGGGAGAACCTGCAAGCCAGTCGTAATGAAATACCTGGAAAAATTCCGGGTCGCAAAAGTAAAATCCTTTGTCTTCAATAAATTTTTTACCCACACCATTTTTTGAAGGAACAGTTACCTGGCTTCCATAATTAGAAAGGATGGCACCTGTTTTTGCTTGTGGAAAATCGAGCCGTAATGCATCCAGTGCAGGAAATGGAATACCAGAAGTATAAGCAATACCATCTTGTGATTTTGTTTGTGAAACTACATGATAAATTTGTTGATAGTTGGGTTGAAAACTATCATAACTTAATTCATATTTCACTACGGTGAATAATAAAATGCAGGAAGCCACACCAACTGCCAGGCCGGCAATATTTAAAAAAGAAAATGCTTTGTGCCGGCTGATATTTCGCCACGCTGTTTTAAAATAATTTTTTATCATATCATTTTTTTAAAATGGTACAGACACAATATTTTGTGTCTCTACTACAAATATTTTGTGTCTCTACATATACACATCATTCCGAACGCAATGATTTTACAGGATTTAATAATGCTGCTCTTATAGCCTGGAAACCTACGGTGATCAATGCGATCGCTAATGCCGCGAGTCCTGCAAATAAAAATGTAAGCAAACTAATATCTATCCTGTAAGAATAATCCTGTAACCAATTTTTCCCAGCAAACCATGCAAGCGGCGCAGCAATTAATATAGCTATAGCTACGAGTTGCAAAAAGTTTTTTGAAATTAATAATACAATACTCCCTGCTGTCGCACCAAGCACACGGCGTACGCCAATTTCTTTGGTGCGTTGTAAAGTAGTGAATGCTGCTAACCCAAATAAACCGAGACATGCAAGAATGATTGCCAATAAGGCAGCTATTGAAAACAAAGTAGCGGATCGGTCTTCGGTAACATATAATTTATCATACGCGTCATCCAAAAAATGATAATTGAATGGCCTGTCCGGCACGCGTTGTTTCCATACATTTTCTAAACGGCCCAATGTTCCCTGCATATCATTGCCATTGATGCGTACAATAAAATTGCGCGAATAATCACGGCCGAGAAATAAAAGCATTGGCCCGATCGGATCATGCAGGCTGCTGAAATTAAAATCTTTTACAACCCCAACCACTTCGCCTGTCACACTTTTTTCAATAGTTCTGCCAATCGCTTCCTGTGGTGTCCAGCCCAATTTTTTTGCCAGCGTTTCATTGATGATATATGTATCGTGGTAATTTGCCGCATTATTTGTTGTATCTTGTTTTGCAAAATCAGCTTGCTGAAAGTCACGCCCCGCAAGCATTTGCATGCCCAATGTTTTTGTAAAATCAAGATCAACCGGCATGGCATTCAAAGAAATTGCATGTTTACCTTTTTCATCCGTAGCCGTAATACCATCACCCCATCCAACAAATTCCGGTGTATCATACGAGGCTGTTATACTTTGTACACCCGGTGTTTCGCGGAAAGCAGTTTCGAGATTGGTAAAATTTTCCAGCATTTTTCCGCCAATTGGTAACACGACTACATGCGATTTATCATAGCCTAAATTTTTTGACTTCATGAAATTCATTTGCTGTAAAATGATTACCGTATAAATGATGAGAAAAACGGAAATACCAAATTGAATAACTATTAATGATTTGCGCAGCCAATTTTTTCCACCAGTAAAAGTGAAACCCTTTTTCAAAATTCCCATTACCTGTGTTCCAGCAAGAATCAGCGCAGGATACAATCCCGCAAGAATGCTGATAATAATAGTAATGCCAAGAAGCGACAATAATGGAATAGGTTGTAAAACTACATCTTTTGAAAATTCAATGCCGGTCACCTGGTCAAATAATGGAATTAAAATGATGCTTAAAATCAACGCAAGAATTGCAGCTATAAATCCCATTAAAAATGATTCAGACATGAACTGTGTAAACACTTGTTTTTTGGATGCGCCCAATACTTTACGCATGCCTATTTCTGCACTTCTTCCGGAAGATTGCGCGGTGGAAAGATTGGTATAATTCGCACTTGCAATTAGTAAAATAAGTAAAGCAATAATGGCAAATAAATAAACAAACTTTATACTTCCATTCGGCTCAAAACCAGGCAGACTGGAATACAAGTGCACTTTTTTTAAAGGTTCCAAATGAAATGCCAGGTAATCATTTCCTTCCGCGCCCACGTCTGCTTTAACCTCCGGTGAATTCATGTATGCCGTGATCTTACTTTGCAATTGCGGAATATCTTTTTTATCATGCACTAGTAAATAAGTGATCCAGTTTGCGGTCCACCAAGTTTCGCCTTTTACATTATTTCCGAGGTTATAAAAAGAGGTTGCAAAATCAAATTTGAGTTGTGAATTTTGAGGCGCGTCTTCACACACACCGGATACTTTTAAATCTTTTCCGCCACTCGTTAAAGTTTTATCCAATGCCGCGGCATAACCCTGCGTTTTCACTTCCGGAAAATATTTTTCCGCAGTTGTTTTTGTAATAACAATTTTATCCGGCGCATCCAATGCAGTTGTTGCATCTCCTGCTATAAAAGGAAAAGTAAAGATTTTGAAAAATGAACTATCGGCATATAAAATGCGTGGCTCATCAAACATTTTATCGCCGCTTTTCACCACATTACTTCTGATGAAAGTGCGCACATAATTTTCAATGGAAGGAAAACTGCGGCTGAATTGCGGGCCAGCTTTTGTACCCGTAGTTGCCGTGGTATTCAACGTGCCACCCTGACTATATTCCATCGTTACGCGTACGATCCTGTCCGCGTTTTTATTGAAAGAATCATAGCTCAGTTCATGCATTATATATATGCCGATGAGTAGGCAGGCAGTCAACCCGATGGCCAGTCCAAATATATTAATGCCCGTATATAATTTATTTTTCCGCAGGTTTCTGAAAGCCGTTTTAAAATAATTTTTCCACATAATCCGTTGTTTTTTTTCTACCAGACTAAACGTAAAGACACAAGATGTTGTGTCTCAACGTAAAACATTTTGTGTCTCTTCTGAATAACTTCTGCCAACACAATGCCGTAAACGTAGGCTTTGGTTTTGAATAAGTTATAAAACTTCATTCATTTTTTGTGTACGATTTTGATACAACTTGTGTGCGGTTTTGAACGGGAATATTTATTTTTGCAATGAATTTTCTTTTAAAAAATGAATGATTTAAGTTTGCAAAATCAAAAAGAAACCATTGCGTACACACACAAAAGAAACACAGGAAGAACTGACGCCTTCACTGGCTTTGCAAATATTGAAAGAAGGCAATGCCCGTTTTGTCAGTAACATTAAAGCGCACCGCGATTTATTAGAACAGGCCAACGTCACTTCTGCAGGACAGTTTCCATTTGCGGCCATTCTCAGTTGCATTGATTCGCGCACTTCAGCAGAACTCATTTTCGACCAGGGGCTTGGTGATATTTTCAGCATACGTATTGCCGGAAATATTTTGAACGATGATATATTAGGCAGCATGGAATATTCCTGTAAACTAAGTGGTTCAAAATTGATCGTTGTATTGGGCCATACAAAATGTGGCGCGATCAGTGGCGCCTGTGATCATGTAGAGTTGGGCCATGTCACCGGTTTGCTCGACAAAATAAAACCAGCCATAGAACTCGAAAAAACAACAATAGAAGAAAGGAACAGTACCAATAAAAGTTTCGTCCGAAACGTAACGACAAATAATATTCATTTAGTCGTAGAAAAAATCAAAACGCAAAGTCCGATACTTGTAGAAATGGAAAATGCCGGGCTAATAAAAATCATCGGCGCGTTATATGATTTGGATACTGGCCATGTAACTTTTTTTGAATAGAAAAGTTATTTCATCACTTTTTTGAATGGTTTGTTACCTGCTTTTGTTTTTATGGGATCAACTGATGCACCTGTCTCTATGTCCAGAGACCTGTCTCTACGACCATAGAGATCTCAAAATTGTTAACTTTTCTCTGTTCGTTGTTAGTTTCCTCTGCTT
>JBDTAN010000141.1:0-5573 GCA_039924585.1 Chitinophagaceae bacterium
CTTTGTCCTGCGACAAAAATATTACTTGTATCCATTAAGTAAGGTAAATCATGATTCACATCATTTCTTACTGTTTTTATTAAAGTGCGTAAGAGGCCACGTCCATCCTGTAAAGATCGGTAAATTGCGTTTACCTGTTGAACACTTGTATATGAATAATCTACAGCGGCCTTAGGATCTTTTATCCTACCGCAACGATATTCTGCAACAACTACTATAAAACCTCTTTGGGCAGTCATAATTGCTAATGTGTCTAAGTAGTTCGGCCCGCTGCAGTCTGAAAAACCACCGGCATGAAAAATTACTACAATAGGTGTTGCTACCGGGGCGTAATCGTGTGTTGCATAAAAAACCCTATAAAAAAGCTGCGAAGAATCCTGTGTACATATATCAACTACACTACAAGGAACACCATGATCTGAAACATCAGCGGCATATCCAACATCATAAAAATTTGGGATATGCCCGGTGGTATGCTTGCCATAATATATTTTGGCAGTTTTGACAATTTGAGATTGAGAAAAAACAGGGTATCTTAAATCTAAAGCACAGTTGGCAGCAGTGCTGTCTGAGGGGCTTTTCTTTAAATTTAAATGAAAATCTTTCCTGAAATTATTATCACCAAAAACTATGAACTCTTTGGAATATAATTTCTTTTCCCATTTTTTGGATTCAGCAAACGTAAAATCATTACTGTATAAACCCTGGTGAAATTGAATAATTGCTGGAAGTTTTGAAATAGAAGTTGAATTTTCATTACCCGCATTGTTTACGGCATTTAAATGATACGTGTAATAATTCAATGGAGCATTCGGTGAAAGAGAATCGCTGCTCATAGGATCATCCGTTATTACCCCCCCCGAAGGAGTTTGGTTTTCATGACTAGAATGGTTTAAAGGAGGAATGTAAGAAATTCTTTGCTGAAGAAGTGGTGTCAGCGCCAATCCCAGGAAAGAAAAAAGATAAATTTTTTTCATGGTTTTGTGTTTTTAAAATTATTAAAAATGGTTAACAGTTGTAAATATAAAGTTAAAAATACAAAATCACAAATTTTTTTATAAGATTTTTTATGACAGATGAAACAAGTGTAACTGAAATAATAATGTTCACTAAAGAACAGAAAGTACAAGTGAGTCCCGATAAACCGGGATTAAAATAAAACAATGGACGATACCATGAAAAACGAATGCCGGCAACCAAAAATGATTACGTAAAATTTGAAAAAAAATTCTAAACCGAAATCAACTCAAAACATAAAACACAAAACGAGAAACTGGGAATTTATTCTTTCACTATCTTCAGTCTTACAACCTTCCCTTCCTGCGCTACCTGTACAAAATAACTGCCTTGCGACAGCGCCCTGATGTTCAAAGTTGCAGAACTGCTTTGTGTAAAATTCTGACTGGAGATTTCTCTTCCCTGCATGTCAGTGATTTTTATAATGGCTGTTACATTTTTATTTAAACCTTTTACAGTTACCGTATTTTTTGCAGGATTTGGATATAAAGAAATAATGCCATTATCATTGAAAACTACTTTTACAACCGGGCTAAAAGTGTTGGTGCCATTGACTGCGTTTTCGCGAATGCGATAATAGCTGATGCCATCCAACGGATTTTTATCGGTATAATTATAAATACTTGCAACACCTTTTGCAGCAACAGTATTAATGCCCACATAGTCAGATGCATTCATACTTCTTTCAACTGTAAAAGATTTTGTACCGCTTTCATTTAGTGTTTGCCAGGTGATGGTGATGGCTTCATTATTTTGTGCGGCTTTTACTTCTTTGAAATTGTCAGCCAGGACATTGTCACTATTGTAACGCGCTGTTAAAAAACGTGAGTTGGAATTGCCCGCCAAAATTATTTTTCCCTGTTGATCAAGACAACCAGCTTTACATGCAATTGAATTATTTCCATTGGTTGTTGTTTGCAAGCCATTTACCGCAAACTCGGGATCCAATTCTCCATTTTCTAAAAATCGCATCAGTAACATAGGATCTGCTCCAACTTCAAAATCCTGTGCTGTTCCTCCGGCAATTAGTTTACCATCCGTTTGCATGAGCAATGTATTAATTGTAGAATAATGATCTGGATATGAAATTACAACTATTCCATTAGTACCATAAGTATAATCCAGGCTGCCATCATTATTGAATCGAACCAAACCCATATCATAACTAAAGTTAATATAATCTCCTTCATTTCCGCCACAAATTATTTTTCCGTCTGGTTGTATTGCAATCGCATTTAAATCATTTGCCCACTCATCACCTCCTTCTCCGAGACCAAACGCATATTTCGCAATCCCTTCCTGACCGAAACCTTGATCAACACTTCCATCAGCATTATATCTTGCAATATAATAGGGAGGATTTCTTAGATAATAAAATCCGTAAGTACCTCCTGAAATAATTTTTCCATCTGATTGAAGAGCTATAGCTGTTGATGTTACGGCTTCATCAAATTCTGTTATTACTTTTCCATTATCTCCGAAACTACTGTCAATATTTCCATCGGAGTTGAAACGAATAAGAAAAGTTTTAAAATAATCGTTTTCATTCTTTCCTGGTTGGCCAGACACAATTATTTTCCCGTCGGGCTGCAAAATCATTGCACTTGTGTAATTTATTTTATCAATAGTTTGTGTGACTATTCCATTATCACCAAAACTGCTATCTAAATTGCCATTAGGTTTAAGTTTTAAAACAATTATTTTGATATTTGTTATACTATTGATAACCTCGAAACCTGAAACGATTATATTTTGATTCTGATCTACAGCAATGCCCGTAGCTGCATCACTATTACCGTGAAATTTTATAAATGCACGACCATTATTTCCAAAATTCACGTCCCGTGTTCCATCCTGGTTATATCTTTCAACAACAAAACCCGAATATTCACCAGCAGTTAATATTTTACCATCGTTTTGTATAGCAACTGCATGACAGCCTGCTATATCATTGGAAGAAACAAGACCGTTATTTCCAAAAGTAGGATCTAAAAATCCAGGTTGTGCGTTTAATGATTTTATAAAAATCGTATTTGTGATAACGAAAATTATAAAGAATTTAAATAACTTTTTCATAAAAATATTTTTAATTTTTTAATAGAATTTAGGATTAATTTTTACCACAAGTATCTGTCGCATTACAGCCATTATTGTTAGCAAGTGTATCGCAATTATGCCGAAAATTTTCACATTCTACAAACATATTTGTGCCTTTCAAACTGCCTAATAAATTATTCATTTTCAATTGAAAATAACAACAGATTCTGCGTATCATATATAAGTTAACCTGGGCCTGTGTAGTTAAATGCGTTCCAAACTCACTTTTGAAATTCGGGCCATCAGGATTAAGCCCATGGAACATTTGACAATCCATGTTAAACTCTGTAGGAATACCTAATATTTTAAGAATCCTATATAAATTTATAGAAGATCCCATTATCCCATCAACAGTCATATCAGTTGGATCTAAAGTAAAAGGCTTATCAATTAAACAAAAAGTATCCGTATTATATTGAGCATGTAAAACCGGTGAAAAATATATATCTTGTTTAATATCTTTATATTGAAAAACTGGGTCTTTATAACCCATAAAAGAAATAAGCGAAGGGTTACGGCTTGGATTAGCACTATAAAAAAAATCTGATTGATTATTTTTATAATCAATAGGAATGGGCACACCGCCCCACATACTAAAAACACCCTTAATTTTAGACAAATAATAAACATCAGGCCCCCCATAATAATAATCTGCATCAATCGGTCCCAAGACCTGATCTATTGTTAGCTGTCCTGCTGGGGTGGGGAAAACAGCATTCACCATTGCCTGGGTTGGATAATATGCAGCATTGATCATGGCTGTTGCTCCTGCACTTTGTCCTCCAATAAATAATTTTGTAGTATCAATACGATAAGGAAGCCTGTAACTACTGTCTCTATCTAATTGAATAAAACTTCTTATAGCACCACGTACATCTTGTGAAGCTCGATAAAATGCAGCTTGTTGTTGAACACAGGTATAACCATGAACATCTTTAATTCTCCCTCTTCTATATTCAACATTAAAAACAACAAAGCCTCTTTTAGCAAAATCAATACACATTTGAGCCAGGTAATTCATGGTGCTACAATCAGAAAATCCTCCTGCATGAGCAATTACTATCCACGGCAACTTTTTAGCGCTATAATTATGTTTAGGAAAATACGCTTTATAATTTAATGATTTAGTTTCATCAGTACTACATGCATCTATATTATTACATGTTTTTTTATCTTCATCATCATTACCTACGAAATCACTTCCTAACTTATCATCAGAAAAAGAAACGTCATAGTAATCTGGAATAGGCCTTGCACCAGGTTTTGCATAAGATAATAAAGCTGTACTATCTACTTCTGCGAAAATCGAGTCGTTCAAATTCCAATCGCAATTTGCAGGGGTACTGTCTGAAGGGCTTGCAGTAGTTTTAAATTGATTAGATCTTGTTGGTGGATTGTTAAAAAGTAAATCATTGGTCAGGATCATTATCTCTTCACCGTTTGGCAAGCGAATAATTTGTCCATTTTTAGGTAAGGCATTTGGGTCTGCCAAGTTTTGATGTAATAAAGGCACAAACAAAAACGCCAGGAATAAAATGTTTTTCATGACTTGGTTTTAAAATTGTGGAAATAATTTTGACTGTATGAAAATATTAAAATTTTATTTAAAAAACAAGTTTTTCTTAACATTTTTTTAAAAAATTTGAAGTTCGATTCTCAAAGATTAGTTAAGAAAAGTGAAAGCTTCCATACAGCGCTTAAACTTTCCGGGAACATTCCTATCACATATCCTGAAAACGTTTTGAAAAAATGTTCATTTTACTTCAAAACATTATTTAAAAAAACAATCAATCAACAATGAAAAAACACATTTATTTATTCGCCATCCTATTGGCTGCTTCAGCTATTTCCATACAGGCGAACGCGCAATACAGGAGCCGTGTATATGTTAGCGGCGGCTATCGTGGCGGATACCGTTCCAGGCCACCGATGATGAAAAAACAAAACCCGCAGCAACAACAATTCCAGCCTTCTGTGGATATAAATTTGGGTTATGGTTTGCCTAACCTAGATAAAAATAACCTGGCCGTTTTCAGTAATGCATACCAGGGTACTATTTCGCAGCAAGGGCCTTTTACCGGTTCGGTGGATTACCGGTTTAGTCCCATGATGAGTATTGGCGTTATGGGTACTTATGGAAAAGTGTCTGCACCTTATTATGATTATAGTTCTACAACCAATATTCCGGATTTTACAGGAAAATTAGAAAACTGGTCGCTCATGTTTAATATGATTAGTTATATGCCTTCTTATGACCGGAAAGTAGAACCTTATCTACGTACGGCAATCGGCATTAATAATTATACACAAAGTTATTTGGACGCAGGCGGAAATAAAGCAGCGATTGTAGGCAATCCTTCGCAGCTCGCTTACCAGGCTTCATTGGGCGCAAAGTTTCATTTATCAAAACAAGCCGGTATATTCCTGGAAGCCGGTTATGGAAAATATATTTTCAGCGG
>JBDTAN010000142.1:0-10268 GCA_039924585.1 Chitinophagaceae bacterium
AACAATATTGCATGAGGGATATTAATGAAATATTGAAAGATAAAAGTTTGCACGTTGTGTATTTCATCGGCATTGGTGGCATTGGTATGAGTGCACTGGCGCGGTATTTTAAATCAATGGGAAAAGAAGTTGCCGGATATGATCGCACAGAAACTCCACTCACGAAAGCTTTAGTGAATGAAGGAATGTATGTTCATTATAACCAGGACGAAATAAAAGATATTCAAAACATTGGCCTTGTAATTTATACACCGGCTGTGCCGCCCGATTCACCTGCATTTGTTTATTGTACTAATAATCAATTACCACTTTTTAAAAGGAGTGAAGTCCTGCAGGGGATTACGAAAGATGGATTTAATATTTGTATCGCGGGTACGCACGGAAAAACAACAATCAGTACACTTACTGCACATCTATTGAAAGATTCAGGCTTCGGCTGTAATGCTTTCCTGGGAGGCATTTCAGCAAACTATCAAACTAATTTCTGGCACAGCGAAAATAATGTTTTTGTAGTGGAAGCGGATGAATATGACCGGAGCTTTTTAAAACTTTCACCGAATATTGCTGTGATCACAGCAATGGATGCAGATCATCTGGATATCTATGGAACGGCTGCAGCAGTTGAAGATGCCTTCATAGAATTTTCTTCAAAAATAAAAGAGAATGGCTGTCTCATTTCTCCAAAAAATTTACTTCAAGCAAATAAATTAAATGCATCAAATAAACTTACGTATGCCATTGAAAATGTGGAGTCGGATACCAGTGCTGTGAACATTAAAGTCGGAGAACATGCCTATACATTTGATGTAAATTATCGCGGCGAAATGATCAGCGGTTTTCAACTCAATATGGGTGGCCGTCATAATATTGAGAATGCATTGGCTGCAATTACCATCGCAAAATATTTGGGAATTGATAATGAAAAAATCAAAGATGCAATTCAATCTTTTAAAGGTGTAAAAAGAAGATTTGAATTTATACTGAATAATTCTGAAAATATTTTTATTGATGATTATGCACATCACCCGGAAGAATTGCGCGTGTTAATCGCAGGTGTGAAAGAATTGTATCCAAATAAAAAATGTGTATTGATTTTCCAGCCGCACTTGTATAGCAGGACAAAAGATTTGGCCAATGAATTTGCACAATCGCTGGACAGGGCAGACGAAGTGATTTTATTGCCTTTATATCCTGCGCGGGAAAAGCCCATTGAAGGCGTAAGTAGCGAATTGATTTTAAATAAAATGATTTCAAAGAATAAATCATTGATGGAAAAAAATGAATTGCTGGAATATATTAAAAACACTTCACCGGAATTACTGGTAACGGCCGGCGCCGGTGATATTGATATGTTGTTATCAACAATAAAAAATATTTTAGTACAAGAAAAAAAACAGGATGTGTAGAAAATGAAGAAAGTTGTAAGAAATATTATTTGGTCTTTATTGGCAATAGCTTCTGTGACTTTATTAATTGCAGCCATGCGCGCAAAAAATGAACTTACTACAGCAGGTGTTGTAATAAATATTCAACCGGATGCAAGTGCATCTTTTTTACAAGAAGCGGATGTGAATGCTGTGCTCCAAAAGAATGGAGTAAGAAATGGTGCAGCATTAAGTTTAATGAATTTAAATAATATTGAACAGCAACTTCAAAGAAATCCCTGGATAAAAAAAGCAGAAGTTTTTGTAGATAACAAACAAATATTGCATGCAGAGATTATCTTAAGAACGCCGCTGGCAAGGATTTTCACTGTTTCAGGAAATTCTTTTTATATAGATACTGCCTGTACTAAAATGCCTGCATTATCAACTACGCCAGCACGATTAATTTTATTTACATCATTTCCTTCCGATAAAAATAAATTGTCTGTGCCGGATAGTTTACTCATGCAGCAGGTGAAAAAAATTGCCACATATATTTCTACAGATAGTTTCTGGATGGCTCAAACTGCACAAGTGGATATTTCAACAGATGGAAAATTTATTTTAATTCCTGTGTTGGGCAACCAGGAAATCATACTCGGCAACGCGGATAACCTCGATGAAAAATTCCGGGCTTTGATGGCATTTTACCAGCAAGCCTGGAAAACATTGGGGTTTGAAAAGTATTCAAGCATCAATGTAGAATTTTCAGGGCAGGTAGTTGCAACCAGAAGAGGTGCGTATAATGCTGTTGCCGATACTTCACTTGCATTGAAATTATTTGCCAACAGTGAAAACAAAATGAAAAATGTGCTGGCTGATACCGTTTTTGCAGCACCCATAAAATCCTTGGACACAGCAAAGATTGTGCAGGCTCCGACAGTTAAAAAAAATGTTGCAAAGCCAATTAAAGAACCAACTCAAACAAAAAAAATAATTATTAATAAAAAACCAGCTCAAAAAATTCCGAAAGCAGTTTTAAAAAAACCAACAAATGAGTAAACAAAGATTTTCTTATACACACACAAAACCCGTAAATTATGAATGAAAATGAATCTCCCATCATTGTGGGCCTTGATATAGGCACTACAAAGATTGCCGCGATTGCCGGCAGAAAAAACGAGTATGGTAAGCTCGAAATTCTTGGCTTTGGCCGTGCGAACAGCATTGGCGTGCAACATGGCCAGGTATTAAATATTGATCAAACGATCAAAGCCATTAAACAGGCTCTACAAAATTGTATGGAAAGCAACAGCGACCTCGACATCAGCGAGGTATATGTAGGTGTTGCAGGCCATCATATTAAAAGCCTGCAAACCCGCGGTGATATTGTACGCCAGGATTCTGACGTGGAAATTCAACGCTGGGAATTAGATATTCTCATAGAGAATCAGCGTAAAACTTTTATTCCCGCTGGTGACCAGATCATTGATGTTATTCCGCAAGATTTTCACGTAGACAATTATCAAAACATCAAAGATCCCGTTGGTTATAATGGTGTAAAAGTTGGCGCCAATTTTCACATCATTACAGGCGACCGAAATGCAATACGAAATATTAATCGCGCAGTTGAAAGAAGTGGTTTGAAAACCAAAGACCTCGTGTTGCAGCCACTTGCATCTTCATCCGCGGTGATGAGTAATATTGATATGGAAGCCGGTGTTGCGATTCTTGACATTGGTGGCGGTACAAGTGACCTCGCAGTTTTTTATGAAGGCATTTTAAAACACACTGCAGTCATTCCATTTGGTGGAGAAAATATTACTTCCGATATACGCCACGGACTTGGTGTTTTAAAAAGCCAGGCAGAAGCAATGAAAGTGCAGTTTGGCAGTGCACTCGAAGATGAAGCAAAAGCGAATGCGTTTATTACTATTCCTGGTTTAAAAGGAATGCCTGCAAAAGAGATAAGTGTAAAAAATCTTGCTGCAATTATCCAGGCACGCATGAGTGAAATTTTGGAATTTGTAACGTATCATTTAAAACAAGTTGGACTTGATAGTCGTGCATTAAATGGTGGAATTATTTTAACCGGTGGCGGTTCGCAATTGAAACATTTGTTGCAACTCACTGAATACACAACAGGATTAAATGCACGTATCGGTTTGCCCAATGAACACCTTGCGGCCAACCATATTGATGAACTTAAAAAACCTATGTATTCAACTTGTATCGGGCTTATTTTAAAAGGTTATGACGATTATGAAAACAAGCGAAAAGAGTTTGACAGTAAGTCCCGGAATGTACATGTGCCAGATACACTTCTAAAAGAAGCAATTGATACAGTAGAGCGAACTTCTGAGAAAGAAGTTGTAGATATAAAGAAGCGCAAAAGCATTTCTACATTTTGGGAAAAATTCAAAGTCAGCCTTATTGAACTTTTTAAGGAAGACGGAGATATTGAAATTAAATAAACCAGCAATACACTTTTTTATTTTTTATTAAACTTACTTACTTACCCACTTTAAATTTTAAAATTATGATTCACTTTGATATCCCAAAGCAAAAATCATCCATCATCAAGGTACTTGGTGTGGGTGGCGGAGGAAGCAACGCCGTAAACTATATGTTTGCAGAAGACATAGAAGGTGTTGACTTTATAATTTGTAATACAGACTCCAAGGCACTGGACCAAAGCAAGGTGCCAAATAAAATTCAGCTCGGGCCACATCTTACACAAGGCCTTGGCGCAGGTGCAAATCCTGAAGTAGGAAAACATGCGACAGAAGAATCTTTGGAAGAAATAAAAAGTATTCTTGAAGTGAATACAAAAATGGCATTTATCTGCGCAGGTATGGGCGGCGGTACAGGCACCGGTGGTGCTCCAATCATTGCAAAAATTTGCAGGGAACTTGGAATACTTACGGTGGCTATTGTTACCACACCATTTGGTTTTGAAGGCCCGCGCAGAATGGTACAGGCTGAAGCCGGTATTAAGGATTTAGAACCTTATGTAGATACATTGCTCGTGATCAGTAATGATAAATTGCGCATTCAATATGGCAATTTAAAAATGAAGGAAGCATTTGGTAAAGCTGATAATGTATTGGCGACTGCTGCAAAATGTATCACCGATATTATCAACAGCCGTGGCCATATCATCGTTGACTTTGCAGATGTTTGCACAGTGATGAAAAATGGCGGCGTAGCCATTTTGGGTAGTGCAGCTGTAGATGGAGAAGACAGGGCACAGCGCGCAATTGAAGAAGCACTGAATTCACCTTTATTAAATGACAGTGATATCCGCGGTGCGAAATGGATACTCATTAATATCAACAGCGCGGAAGGCGAACATGAATGTACGATGGATGAAGTGGAGATCATTAATAACCATTTGAGATTACAGGCTGGTGATAATACTGACGTGATCGTGGGAATGGGTTATGATGCTTCCCTGGATGCAAAGGTTGGTATAACCCTTGTTGCCACTGGCTTTGAGCATAAGGATCCGTTTTCCAAACATAAAATAAAAGAAGTAAAAGAAAAACCTGTTGAGAAAATTGTAATGACATTGGGCGTAGAAAATGAAGAGAAAAAAATCTTTGATTTAAATGCAAAAACAGAAGAAGTAGTTGCTGAAAAAGATATCTATGCACCAAGTATTTCAGAAGTAGAAATGGAAAAGCCGGCAGAAAAAGTGCATGAAATTAAAAGAGATGAGCAACCGGTTTTATTTGAATTATTACAGGATGAAGCTGACATAGAAATGCATATTTTCCCGGCGGAAAATGTTGAACCTGAAATTTCTAAAGAAGAAATTATTTCTAAAGTAGAAACGCCTGTTGTAATTCCTTTGAATATTTTCACAAAGCCGAGCAATATTTATGCAAATATGCCCGCTGAAAAAAAGGAAAAGACTGCTGAAATAATAATGGAAGCCGAAGTGGAAAAAAATATTCCTTCCAAAGTTTCTTTTGAACAATTTGAAGAAGAGATTCAACTGGAATTAATCATTAAAGATGAAGTGGAGGAAAAGCCACAACCTGTTTTGGAAAATGAAAAACAGATCGTAGCAGAAAATTTGGATACGCCTTTGAATGAAGAAGAAGACCAGAAAAAAAGAGCCGCTGAGCGGATTCATAAACTGCGTAATCTTTCATTTAATATGAATTCCAAAGAGGCTTCCAGTGATTTTGAATCTGTACCGGCGTATGTACGGAGGAACATGGAATTGTTTGGAAATACACTCACATCCGTGGAGCAATTTTATAGCAAATACACGGTGAAAAAAGATGAAAAAAATGAAGTGCATATTTCCAGCATCAATACTTTTTTGGACGGGAAAAAACCCGATTAAAAAATATACCCGGGCTTTTGTTGTGTGTGTCCCTCCTTTTTTAAAAGGAGGGATTTTTTTATACAATAAAATTATAAAAATAATTCGCGGATAATGATATAAAAAGCCATGGCTAAAACAAACCAGCCAAAACCTTTTTTAAGTGAAGCAGGTGAAACTTTATCTGATAGTGAAATGCCCAATAAAACACCAACGATTGCAATGCCTGTAATGGTGAGTAATTGAGGCCAGTCAACCAGTATCGTATTAAGACTGAAAATAAAACCGGATAATGAATTGATGGCAATGATGACCAATGAAGTGCCCACTGCTTTTTTCATCGGGATCTTCATTAATAAAACAAGTGCGGGAATAATTAGAAATCCGCCGCCGGCCCCCAGCAAACCTGTTACGATACCCACAAAAAATCCCTGCATCACCAGGTAAAATAAATAATTAGATTTTTTTTCACCAGGTTTTTCTTCGATCTTATTTTGATGGATCATGCGCAATGCCGAAACAAACATCAGCAATGCGAAAATAAGCATGAGTAATGCGCCTTTATTTAATACAAAATTTCCCACGGTGAAAATAGTATCAGGGATTATGGGCAATAAATATTTGCGCGTTAATAAAACGGTGATGATGGAAGGAATACCAAACATCCACACGGCCTGGAAGTCAATTAATTTTTTTGGATAAAACCGCGCACCGCCCGCCAGGCTTGTACTTCCAACGATGAATAAAGAATATGCCGTAGATAAAACAGGATCAAGGTGAAACAGGTAAACTAATACAGGCACTGTAAGAATAGAACCTCCGCCACCGATTAGTCCCAGTGAGAAGCCGATCAAAATACATGCTGCATAGCCAATGTAAAGCATTGAATATTTTTTCGCAAAGATGAAATTAATTTGTGAATTCTATTTTAAATAAAAATTGTCCCGCAGATCACGGAGATTTTCGCGATTTTTTTGTAGGATTTAATAAGACCTTATAATAATTTTTTATCTGCGTTCATCTGCGCAATCTGCGGGCAAAATACTTCCTGAAATAATAAAAACTATTCAACATTAAATGCAATCTTTAATTGCGCCATACATTGTTTTAAAACCTTTTCAATCAATTGTAAATTTTCCAGTATTTTTTTTTCATGGTTTGTCTCCCTGGTCATTTCTTCTGTTTCTACAATAATTTGCTGCAAATTTTTTATGCCGAAAAGATTGATAGCAGATTTTATTTTATGCACAATAAAATGAATTTCTGCCCAGCTTTTTTGTGGCTTCGCAATGGCGATTTTCTTTAAATTTTCATCCGTTTGTTTGATAAATAAAATGACCATTTGTTGTAAAAAAATTTCATCGTTACCCGTTTGATCCTTTAAGTTGGTAAGATTATATAACTGTATATTTTCAGGTATCATCTCCTTTTTGATTTGATGAAATATGCACACGATTTTGTTGGATCATCCTATAAACAGTGGTTTTACCTATGCCGAGTTTTTTAGCTACCGTCATAATATCATTGTCATAGATCTGCAAATAATGCTCCACTAATTTTTGATTGTATTCTTTCAGTGTAGTATTGCCCGTGCCGGCAAAAAAGGAATGTACTGAATCCTGTAATTGAATAATGCCGGGTTCAATTTCTTCATTTTCTGCAAGAACACAGGCCAATTCGATCATTGATTTTAATTCGCGGATATTTCCAGGGAAATGATATTCAAGCAATTTCTTCTTTGCTTCAACACCCAAATGTTTTTTAGAAATAT
The DNA here is from genome assembly GCA_039924585.1 of Chitinophagaceae bacterium. Classification (GTDB taxonomy): domain Bacteria; phylum Bacteroidota; class Bacteroidia; order Chitinophagales; family Chitinophagaceae; genus JAFDXJ01. The sequence continues at coordinate 7,472 of JBDTAN010000142.1, forward strand.
TATTTTCTTTACAAAAAGCTTCTATAAAATAATTGGCCAACAAAATAATATCGCTACTGCGTTCACGTAAAGGCGGTAAATAAATATTCAATCCCAAAAGGCGGTAATATAAGTCCTCCCGGAATTTTCCTTTTTTTACTTCGTGTAATAAATTTCGGTGCGTGGCCACAATGATGCGCACATTTATTTTTATTACTTCATTTCCACCCACGCGTGTAATTTCTTTTTCCTGCACAGCCCGTAATAGTTTTGCCTGCATATTCAAATCCATATCGCCAATTTCATCCAGGAATAAAGTGCCGTTTTGTGCTTCTTCCATTTTGCCTACTCGCCTGGAAACTGCGCCGGTAAAAGCTCCCTTCTCATGGCCAAACAATTCACTTTCTAAAAGGTCATGTGGAATGGCTGCTACATTAATCGCCACAAAAGGAAACTCTTTTTGCTGTGAAGCATGGTGCAATGATTTTGCTACAAGATCTTTTCCCGTACCCGTTTCGCCGGTAATGGAAACAGTGATATTTACTTGCGCTGCTTTATACATTAATTCCAATACTTTTTTAAGGCCTTCGCTTTGACCGATGATCGCATGCTGCAGGTTCAATTTTTTCTCTACTTCATTTTTTAGCGTCGCGACTTCTTTCTTTAATAATACATTTTCATATAAATTTTGAACAGATATCCAAAGCCGTTGCTGCATGTCCTCATCTTTAATGATATAATCATACACGCCTTTTTTAAATAAATTGATCGCAATTTTGATATCTTCTTTTGCAGAAATAAAGATTACTTTTGATTGCGGGCTTACCTTTAAAACTTTATCCAAAATAGTATCCCCCGTTGCATCCGGCAGGTTATAATCCAGCGTAATAATTTCCGGCAGTTGTGGTAAATCTTTAAAAAAAGAAGCAGCATCAGCGTATGATTTTACCGTATAATCCGGGTTTAATGAAAGAAAATGCACCAGCAATGAACGATAGAGTTCATCATCTTCCACCACAAATATTTTTAGGGGTATCCGTTTCATACCATTGTAAGTAACAATTTTTGTATGAAACCGACAAACATTAGGGGTTTATTTTACAATACTGCCAGGTACAACAAACACGTATTTTAACCGTTGCTACTTTTTTTAAACTATAATTAGCAGGTTGTTTTCTACTTTTGCCCCAATGGAAGTAAATGATGCTTTGGTGGAAAAGCTGGCAAAACTATCTGCATTATATTTTAGCGATGCAGAAAAATTGCAAATTCAGGAAGATTTGCAACAGATGATCAGTTTCGTTGAAAAATTAAATGAGTTGGATACAGAAGATGTAGAACCTTTGTTGTATATCACAGAAGCTGAAAATGTTTTTCGAGAAGATGAAATTGGTGAAATGATTTCCAATGAAGCCGCTTTGCAAAATGCGGCCGGTACAGTGCCACCTTATTTTACAGCACCAAAAGCGGTGCAAAAACCAGGAACAAAAAATTGATAAAAAAAATTTATGGAACCAATCATACGGCTTGAAAATATTATAAAGACTTACTACATGGGAGATAATTCCCTGACGGTTTTAAAATCCATTTCACTCGATATCATGCAAAATGAATATGTAGCATTAATGGGACCGAGTGGAAGTGGAAAAAGTACATTGATGAATATCCTGGGATGTCTTGATACACCTACAACCGGGGAATATTATTTAAACCGCCAGGATGTAAGTAAAATGTCTGATGATGATCTTGCTGATGTGCGCAATTTGGAAATTGGTTTTGTATTTCAGCAATTTAATTTATTGCCAAGATTAACCGCCGTTGAAAATGTGGCACTACCACTAATCTATGCGGGTATTTCAAAAAAAGAAAGAACAGAACGCGCGCTGGAAGCTTTGAAGAAAGTGGGACTTGCAGATAGAAGTCATCACAAACCCAATGAAATGAGTGGCGGACAAATTCAGCGCGTTGCGATTGCACGTGCACTGATCAATAATCCTTCTATTTTATTGGCGGATGAACCAACAGGAAACCTGGACAGTAAAACCGGAGATGAGGTGATGGAAATTTTTAGCAAAATACAAAGCAGTGGTAATACGGTGATACTGGTAACGCACGAAGAGGAAATTGCATCCTTCGCGAAACGAATTGTGCGTCTGCGTGATGGCGTGATCGAATCGGATACTAGAAAAGAAGAAGCGATGATGGCACAGTAAGTTATTATTTATTCATTTTCCATATCTCAATATTTAGAATCCATACCTTGTATTTTTGTTTGAATATTTTAAAACAAAAATTATACATGCGCGGGTTTTTAATTTTTATATCACTCCTTATAATATTCAACAGTTGCAAGACCACGCAATTAACTGCTGCGAAAACAAATGATGAATTATTGGCAGATGATGGTTTTGTAAAATATACAATTGCCACAGGCAAACAAAAACCCGTTCCCAATCCATTGGTTTTTTTTGATAGAGAAAATTTGAAGTTCATCGTGCATTTCGACAGCAGCGCAATCTATATGAATACAGGAAAGAAGGACCGGCGGGACATTAATAAATTATATGGTTTCTCCGATAATGTTTCTATGCATCATAGATACAGCGCGCGTTTCGGCTGGAGATGGCTGAATGATAGTTTGCAGTTGACTGCGTATTGTTATAATAATGGCATACGTTCTTTCAAAGAAATCACCAATATTTCGTTGAATGGTTTTGATACCTGTGAAATTAAAGTTTCCGGTAACGAATATATTTTTTCCGTGAATGGAAAATCAATGTCGATGCCACGTTATGCAAAAGGGAAAAATGCGGTTGGA
>JBDTAN010000143.1:0-3478 GCA_039924585.1 Chitinophagaceae bacterium
ACCAAACAAACCGGATAAATGTTGCATCACCCATTTTTGTAATTTCTCCGGGGCCCATTTGTAGAGAGGAAAATATTTACCCCAACCAAATGTGATGGGAAATTCACTCTTTATTTTCACAGAAGAAACAAGAATAGCTAAAATGTTTGGAAATTTTTTCGCAATTTCGGTAGCTAACATTCCGCCAAACGACATTCCAATAATAACTCCATCTCCTGGTATATATGTACTTTTCAAACGAAAAGCATAATCTTCTAAGGATTCATTTTTCAAAGGTTGAATCCAGTTTAAAAAAATTGGTTCTGCATTTTTAATTTTCAAAAATTGGAAAACAGTTTCATCAGCACCTAAGCCGGAAATGTAATAGACTTTCATGAAATGATTAACTTGTTTTCAATTTTGCAAATACAAAAGCTGTATAGCCTGAATTAAAAATAAAAAAAATCCCGCATAAATGCAGGATTAAAAATAGTTAAAAAATTTAATACATTATTTTCCAGGCATTGGCATAATTGGCGGAGCAGTAATAACAGATGGTTTTACATCCACTATTTCCACATCAAAGACCAAATTTGAAAAAGCCGGTATTGGACCAGATGGCTGTTCACCATAGCCAAGGAATGCAGGAATGATGATTTTACCTTTTCCACCTTTACCAAAATAGGTAATACCTTCCTGGATACCTTCCACCATTGGTCTTTGGCCTGCCGGAACAGTCACTTCGAGTAAGGTTGTATCTTTTTTAGGATCAGTATTGGAATCAAATTCAAAGCCAGTGCTTTGTAATGAACCTTTATATTTTACACTGGCCGTTTTGCCGGAGTCAACTTTATTATTTACATCTCCAGCATTTTCAATAACTACAAAAGCGCCACTTTTTGTTTTTTGAACATTTTTATAACCTTGTTTTGCAATATAATCTTCAGCATTTTTTATTTCTCTATTTCTTTCAAGGCCAAGTTCCTTATCATAATCTGCTTTGATGTCCGCTTCTGTATTATAAGAAGCAAGCACTTTCATTTTGCAAATAATATTCCTGTTGCTGGCAAATACACTATCATATTTTTCAATAGCTTTTCTTTTTACAAGTGTATCGATGCTGAGAACAACAATTACACTATCCCCTACTTTACACATCGGCAATATTTCCATAAAGGAATATTCAGCGCCTTTTGATGTATCAATTTTCATAAAACCTGGAATTTTTCCCCAGGTCGTGTTTAGTACAGTATCATGGTATTCCGGGATACTAAATTCAATATTTACTTTTACAAACTTCCCCGGCTCCAGTTTGGCTCCTTCTTTTGAGGGGAAAATTTTATAAGCAAGCCCCGACGCTGTTTTGTCGTAATTTACCTTGCAGGAAGCCATTAATATAATAGCAGTAACTGCAAGCATCATTTTTTTCATGTGATTTTTTTTAATTTAAAATTATTGTAATTGATCCTGGTATTCTCTCAAAACTTTTTTAAAATTTGAAACATTTTCCTGCAGGCTATTATAGCTTTTGCCGCCGGAAGCATTCATGTGGCCGCCTCCATTAAAATGGTCGCGTGCAAATTTATTAACATCAAAATTTCCTTTACTACGAAAACTCCATTTCCGTTCTTCCTTCCTGTCTATCAGCAAGGCACCGAATTTTATGCCTTGGATTGTCAGCATATAATTTACAAGTCCTTCTGTATCGCCGGTTTTAATATTATATTTCATCACATCAGTTCCCGGAATTGCCATCAATGCTGTATTTGTTTCATACATCACTTCTAACCGGTTTAATAATGCATTCCCAATAAAGCGCAACCTGTTTTCAGAAAAGTTATCAAACAGGTTTTCAAAAATTTCTGAATGATTGATACCAAGATCCATCAGGTGAGCCACTATTCTATGTACGTGAGCAGTTGCTGATGGAAAACGAAAAGAGCCTGTATCCGTGAGTAATCCTGTGTAGATGCAAGTCGCCATATTTTTATCCAGGGCTGTTGCAAAAGGGGAAGCCACGATAAAATCGTAGATCATTTCACAGGTAGAACTTTTATAAACATTGCTTTCTCCAAATGTAAATTCCGATTCCTGTGGCTGCTGATGGTGATCAATTAAAACTTTGACACATTGTAATTCAGTGAGTGGCTTTTCCATATCTTTTGTACGATGCAACACATTGAAATCCAGGCAGAATAATATATCTGCTTCATTTAAAACATGACTGGCTTTTTCTTTATCAGATTCAAAATCCATCACATTTTCTGCACCGGGCATCCAGTTTAGAAAGTCAGCCCAATTGGTGGGTGAGATCACTGTAGCCTTATGTCCCAATGCCAATAAGAAATGATATAATCCCAAACAGGAGCCCATCGCATCACCATCCGGCTTCTGATGTGCCGTGATCACAATTTTTTTAGGATCTTTTAAAAGTGGATAAACTCCTTGAATGGGTTGCATAATCTGAATGTGCGCAAAATTGCTCTTTTCAACGCATACGGGCAAATCATTTTAAAACTATTTACAAGTATATTTCTTTTTAGGATGTTAAACTTTCATTCCCAATTATTTGTAATTGTAATGATTCCGCTTAGTTTTGCGCCAAAATTATACAATGACGAACAGGACATTTACCATGATAAAACCAGATGCTACATCAAAAGGTTTTACAGGAGCTATCTTAGACAGGATCATTAAAAACGGTTTTTCTATCAAGGCCATGAAATGGACCATGCTTACAAAAGAACAAGCAGGCAAATTTTATGAAGTACATAAAGAAAGGCCTTTTTATGGGGAGTTAGTTGATTTTATGAGTAGCGGACCAATCGTTGCGGCAATATTGGAAAAAGAAAATGCAGTCGCAGCTTTCAGGGAATTAATTGGCGCAACAGATCCGTCAAAAGCAGCAGAAGGTACTATTCGCAAAGACTTTGCTTCATCTATGGGTGAAAACGCAGTTCATGGCAGCGATAGTGATGAAAATGCAGATATTGAAGGAAATTTTTTCTTTAGTGAACTGGAAAGATTTTAAAGGAATTTATTTTATTTTTAATAAACTATTTTATTTCCCGGTATAAGTAATTCTATAAATCGTTCCCTGCACATCATCGCTCACATAAAGTGAACCATCCGGTCCTTGCGCCAATCCGCATGGGCGATGCTGTGCATCACCAGGATTTTTGACTTCTTTTTCACCTGCAAAATTATCAGCGAATATTTCCCAGTCTGGCGTTGCTTTCCCATCGGTAAAAGGCTGAAACGCCACCAGGTAACCTTTTTGAGGTAATGGCGCCCTGTTCCATGAACCGTGAAATGCTATAAAAGCACCGTTCAAATATTTTTTGGGAAATTGAGTGCCTGTATAAAATAATAAACCATTTGGCGCCATGTGAGCCGGGTAAGATGCTGCGGGATCAATGGCTTTTTTACCCCCTTCTTTTTTACCATCACCACCATATTCCGGGCTAAGCATTTTTTTATGCGCAATGCCATCGTAATA
>JBDTAN010000144.1:0-4574 GCA_039924585.1 Chitinophagaceae bacterium
TGGGCGGATTAGGATTTGTACATGCAGCTAAAGAAAGCAAAGCCGCAAAAAGAATGTTTGATTTTTTCATAAACAGTTTATTGATGTTGAGATGTTCGTTTTCAAAAATAAATAATTTTTCCCTGAAAAAAAATGTAGCGTTTTTTTATGCTGGTAAAGTTTGCATAAATGTGTTGAATGGAAGAAGAATAAAAGGTATAGAAAATTATAAGCTTGCATGTAAACTTTGAACGCGGATTAAAATTATAAATTTTAAATTTGAAGTATAATTTATTCTTATGAAAAAGATAATACTACTTATTTCCATCTTTTTTTTTCAGCAAACATTTGCACAAACGATCATTCAGCGCGATCCTGAAATTGCAGAAATGGTTGCAGGCGTTTCGGCAGATTCATTGCATGCATACATTCAGCAACTCGTGGATTTTGGTACACGTAATACACTCAGTACGCAGACAGATCCGAAGCGCGGCATTGGCGCCGCAAGAAATTGGGTATTAAAAAAGTTCAATGAATTTGGCAAAGTATCGCAAGGCAGGTTGCATGCATATATAGATACAATTACAATTATGCCTGATGGAAAAAGAGTCGATGTACCGGTACTTCTGGGAAATGTTGTTGCCGTTTTAAAAGGCACTGATACTTCGGATAAAAGAATCTTCATTATCAGTGGGCATTTGGATAATATGCGCTCGGATGTAATGGACAGAACGGGCGATGCACCCGGCGCTGATGATGATGCCAGCGGTGTTTCAGCGGTTTTGGAATGTGCAAGAAATATGAGTGCACATTCATTTCCTGCGACCATCATTTTTGTTGCAGTAAGTGGTGAAGAACAGGGATTACTGGGTTCTACTTTCATGGCGGATAAAGCCAAAAAAGAAAACTGGCAAATTGAAGCTGTGCTGAATAATGATATCATGGGCAGTATCAATAGCAATGAAACGAACATTACGAATAACACGCAAGTGCGCGTATTCAGTGAAGGCATTCCGTCTTATGAAACGGAAAAAAATATTCGGTTTATTAAATATATGGGCCTGGAAAATGATAGCAAATCGAGACAACTCGCGCGTTATGTAAAAGAAACGGGTGAACGGTATGTAGATAATTTAAGCGTGGTGATGGTCTATCGTGCGGATCGTTTTCTGCGCGGCGGTGATCATTTGCCGTATCTAAAAAATGGTTTCACGGCAGTGCGTATCACAGAAATGAATGAAAATTTTACCCACCAGCACCAGGATGTCCGCATGGAAAATGGCATTCAATATGGTGATCTCATCAGTAATATTAATTTTGAATATTTGCGAAAAAATACAGCAATGAATTTAGCCGTACTTGCAAATTTAGCCAAAGCACCTTCCGTTCCACAGGACGTAACAATGGAAATAAAAAATTTATCCAATAGTACATTACTTTCCTGGAATCCGCCACTGGATGGAGTTACAGCGGGGTATTATGTATTGATTCGGGAAACGACGAGTGCTGTATGGCAAAAGAAATTTTATACAAAAAATACAAGTATGCAATTGCCCTATTCAAAAGATAATTATTTTTTTGGGGTACAATCGGTAAGTGAAAATGGCAATGAAAGTTTGCCTGTCATTCCATTACCGGGAAAATAAAAGCATTCAATAAAATTAATTATCGAGTTTCGTAAGTGCCGAACCTTTATGCGCAGCTATGTGATCTGTCTTATCACTTTTAATTTCATATTGAGGATCATCCGCTGTAGCATGATGTGTATATCCTTTGTAGTTAAAATCTTTCGTATGGACTTTAATGATCTTTCCAGAAACATAGCCTGCTTCTGAATTCCATCTCACATGATCTCCTTTTTGAAATATTTTAACCATGACTTTTCATTTAATTAAAAAAATATGTTGATTCTAAATTTTTTGCAAATTCAATAAAATCTAACGCAAGTTGCAAATTCAATACAATAAATAGTTTTGATTGTATTAATGATTTGAAAAATTTATAAGACCTTCCTGCAATTATTAAACCTGTATGTGTAAAATACCTGCATATTAAGAGCCGTCAAATAATACTTTTGACTTTTAATTTTATTTCCACCAATTCGCCATCACGCATTATTACAATATTTAACCTGGTACTTGCAGATTGAAGCAATGTTTTAAATGCCAGGATATTATTGGAAAAATTACTACCAATTCCCAATATTATATCACCAATTTTAAACCCTGCTTTTTCGCCCGGCGAGCCAACCATAATATCGGTTACCGTAACCGCGCCATTGATCAAATAAATACCCAGACCTGTATAAGAATAATCAAAAGAATCCTGGTAATTTTTATTGGGCTTAATATATATTTCCTCTTTGGGATAGTTTAAAATAATATTGAAACGGCGTAAAATATCATTCCCAATAAGGCCGCCTGTTTCAGGGTATGCGGTCACTTTATAAGTATCATCAAAAACATATACCGGGACATCACTAAAACGGTAAGGCCCAACCCGGACTTCTTTAATATATGTCAGGGACATCGCTTTTTTTCCACCCAATCCTTCTGCCTGCGTGGGAAATAATTTTCGTCTTTTTTTAAATAAAGCGCTGTCTTTTACAAGGTCTTCACTTAACAACATACATAAACCGGCACCCGTATCAAAATAATATTTTGTAAGTATGCGGTTATTATCCCGGATGTTCACATCCAGTTTTGCCAGCGTAGTAAATTGTGGTTTTAATATATAGCCCCCTTTAGGATAATCAATGGCACCGGGCGTGTAAATATCCATTTGATGTTTATCATAATTTACCATCACAATATAACGGCGCAAAAAACTAAAGCCGATAATTCCATCTATGCGAATACCATAAGATGCAGTAAGAATGTCATAATTATTAATATGAAAATCTAAATTTTCTACATCCAATCCAGGAAAATGCAATGCATGTTTGTATGCAAAATCAACATTGATATCCCCCGCGATTCCCTTAACGATCTTATCACTTTTAACATGCGAAATTTTTAATAAATCACAGGTTGCCGAATCCAGGGAAATGCCCCCACTACCGGTATCGAAAACAAAATGCAGCGTATCTTCCTTATCATCAAATTTTGCATTTAAAATAATAATACCACCGGTTAGCATTTTAAACGGTATGGTAGTTATATATTTTGCCTGCGGCCCGACAAATTCTTCCTGTGCAGAAACAATTTTGAGCTGCAGAAAACCACATAAAATTGTAATGCTTAAAATTTTAAAGTAGTAAGATTTTAAAATAGGGCGGTCCATTTTGCGATTTTCATTGCACAATAATTTTCGAAAATTACAGGTTTGTACTTGAAATAACAAACCACTTAACCGTTTAAATAACTTTTTACATAGCATTCATATGACAGCAAATTGTAATTTTGCAGGGAAAATATTATTTTTTTAAATATGGACATTTCAACTTTATATAAAAAAGCGCTGAATTTTGAATTTTTAAGTGTGGAGGAAGGCGTTTATCTTTTTAATCATGCGCCTCTTTCAGAATTGATGAACATAGCTGATCAGCTGCGACAAAAGCAAGTGCCACATGGAAAAGTGACCTGGCAAATTGACCGCAATGTAAATACCACGAATGTATGTATTGCCAATTGCAAGTTTTGCAATTTTTACCGTATTCCCGGTCACGCCGATGCATATATTACAGAGATGCCTGCATACCGGGAAAAAATTGAAGAAACTTTTCGATATGGAGGCGACCAGCTATTATTGCAGGGTGGACACCATCCAAAACTTGGATTAGATTTTTATACAAAAACTTTCCGGCAAATAAAACAGGAATATCCTGCATTGAAATTACATGCACTCGGGCCACCGGAAGTGGCGCATATTTGCAAACTGGAAAAAATGAGCCATCATGATGTTTTAGTTGCCTTGAAAGATGCAGGGATGGATTCATTGCCCGGTGCCGGAGCGGAAATATTAATTGATCGTGTGCGCCGTTTGATCAGTAAAGGAAAATGTGGTGCGGATGAATGGCTCGACATTATGCATGAAGCGCATCTTTTAAATATCACAACGAGCGCTACCATGATGTTTGGACACGTGGAAACAATTGAAGAGCGTTTCATCCATCTTGAACGCATTCGGGAAGTGCAATCGAGGAAGCCAGAAAATGCCAATGGTTTTCTTGCATTCATTCCATGGACTTTCCAGGATGTGGATACTTTACTCGCACGCATTCGTGGCGTTCATAATTTGGTAACCGCAGAAGAATATATTCGCATGATCGCCATGAGCCGCATCATGCTGCCTAATATTAAAAATATACAGGCAAGCTGGCTGACCGTTGGAAAAGATACGGCGCAAATTTGTTTGCATTCAGGAGCGAATGATTTTGGCAGTATTATGATTGAAGAAAATGTGGTGAGTGCTGCCGGAGCACCGCATCGTTTTACATATAAAACTATCCAGGAATCCATACGTGACGCGGGTTTCGAACCCCAGTTGAGAAATCAGCAATACGGTTGGCGCGATATTCCGGAAGAAATTGAAGAGCAGGTTGTGAATTATTAATGTAAAAAATATTTTTCACTAATAGCGTTGCGATTTTATTT
>JBDTAN010000145.1:0-2797 GCA_039924585.1 Chitinophagaceae bacterium
TCCAATACTTTTTTCAAAAATTTTGGCGCGCCAAAACGGTAACCGGCAAATACCTGGTACGTCAATCCCTGGGTTGTAATGGAAGTGGAAATATTATGCTGGTCATAACTGGAAGTAGCGCCTGTTAATTGTCCACCAACAAAGAATCTTTCGGAATTATAGCCCAATGCAATGGTTGCTTCTGTATGATATAGAATATTTAAATAACGCGTAATGATCGTTTCTTGTGGCTGCCTGTTATAAAATTTAGTGGAAATGATTCCTATTCCCGGGTTCAGGCCGGCAGAAAAATAAAAGTTTTTGTTGATCACAAATGTATGATAATAACCTGCGGATAAAAGTAATTGAAGGGTTTTTGATTTTTGAGAACTGTCCTGCCCGGTGAGCAAAATTTTATTATCTACGATGTCATAATTATAAGATACAGATGGCCTGAAAGTACCGGCCGACTTTAATTGCCTTTCTGTTTGGGCAGACAATGCATTGAAGGAAAATTTTTTATTAAATGTATATGCTGTTTGCCCTGCAAATCCAGTATACACAAGATCAGGGAATTGAATATATGGATCAATACCTTTTCTCCAGTTGGGAATAAAGTCGGCAGTATTATCTAAATAAAAACCTTTAATTCGTGCATAGGAAAATGTTTGTGCCCAGTGCGTAAAATTTAAATTCAAAGCAAATGCTGTTGTTGTAGTTGTCCCTTTGATTAAATCATTATTATCTGCATTTAAAAAATTTGGCGCCGTGCTTATGGAAACGGATAACCAGCGGTAGTTGATAAATAATTTTACAATGCTTTTATCATTCGGATCAATCTCATATTTTGTCGGGTTCCGAACGGTAAAATTTTTGAAATCATTGGAGTTACTCAGCTTACCCGACAGAAACGAATCCATTTTTTTTACGTATAACTTTTCTTCTGAAATATTATTGGCACTGTCTGAATTTTGTGCTTTTAATGATACAGACAATGAAGCAAGCAAGGTTAGTATGATTAAATGATATTTTAGCAAGGATACGAATTGATGTTAGGGTTGAATGTATAAATTACCAGTGTTTAAATAATTCTTTTTGCTTTATTGGCATAAATGGTTTTCGGGTAAAGTTCTTAAAATAATGAATAGGATGCCTCAGATAATTATATGATTTTACCAGAACTGAAAAGGAGAACAGTTTTTAATTCATATTTTATTTTAGTTTTGTTTAAACTTCAGCTATGAGAAAAATATTTATTTTATTTGCTGCTACTTTGCTTTCGTTAAATCTCCTGGCAAGAACCGTTTCCACATCAGATTCGACGCATGATATTGTTTTAAAAACGAATGGTGATGAATTAATTGGGAAAGTTACCGGAATTAATGACTCGGTAATTAAGTTTATTCATGCAGGAGAGTCTCTTGAGTATACAATTAAAATATCTGCTATTCTTAAAATAACTTTTGCAAGTGGTCGGGTAGAAAAATTCAATGTTTCGGATATACCTTCAGAACAAACAAATACAACACAGACAAAGCTGATCATCAATCCGGCAGATCATCATAATAGGATCGCAATTCTGCCTTTTGCATTTATAAAAGATAATGAGAGTGGGGGATCTGAGATGTCTTACAAGGCACAGGCAGATGCGTACAGTTACCTATCCAAACATTCCGCCGGTTATACTTTAATGGATACGCGTACGACCAATGCGCTTTTAATAAAATCAAATATCACCCGGGAGAATATGATAGGTTTCACGATGGAAGAAATTTGTAGTGTTCTTGGTGTGGAATACGTGATAGATGGTACAATCACACAAAACAAGAGTGTGGCTACAAGTTCCACTTCTAATAATTACAGTAGCAAGACTACTGATGATAATAAAGATCCGAATATTAAAAATAAAGAAGTTTCAGGGAGTTCGAATTCAACCATCAGCCAGACGTATAGTACATTCGTAATGCTGAATATATACACGGATAAAAATGTAAGTATTTATACGGACAACCATAAAGCATTTTTTTCCACTTCAGATCAATCATTCGTTACCCCGCTTGAATATTTATTGAAAAGGACACCTTTATACCGTAAATAATAAATATTTAGCTCACGCATCGGTGACCTTTGAGCATTTTTATCTGATAAAAAAATGCTGTTGCTTAAATGTGTAATTCCACTTACTTAAGCTTATAATACGAAGATATTTCATTGGCCATTTAAATTGGAACTGAAACCAGTTCAACTTTATTTTTATTACGAAATATTAATTTTTGCAACAATAGGAAAAGTACAATTGCACCAACAGCAAATGCAGCTTCCGCATTAAGCATTTCTATATCGCCGCCACGTGTATAAGCAATGCCCACAATATATGTCATCAAATAAATCGGCGCATTAGATAAAGCTGCAAAAATATTATACTTTGTTGCAGCGGCGCCCTTACCAATAGCTTCTAATGTAAAAGCTGTAAACCCTGCATAACATAAGCCCAATGCAATTGCGTATAATGAAGTCCAGATGATAAACATCGATTCTGTCCTCGGTGAAAATGCCATTCCTACTGCACAGGCAGCACTTATAAAACCGAAAGACAAGTAAGCAGTTCTTCGGGAAATCCTGTCGCAGATCCAGCCACCAAGCATGCAGCCTAAGGCGGAAAGTAATCCGCCCATTACACCAGTTACCAATGCAATGACATCTGCACTTGCATGCCAGTCTTTTGCCACGGATGACCATAAGTTGGAAGCGGCACCGGTTCCTAAGGTTAGAAAGCAAAGCAGCATTGCTAATATTCCATTTTTTGATTTGAGTGTAT
>JBDTAN010000146.1:0-3276 GCA_039924585.1 Chitinophagaceae bacterium
GGTGCAATTCGATTTCTCGATACAAAACATTGCGGTAAAATTCCGATAGCGGAAGTAAAATTGAACGATACGGAATTAGAGCAACTAACCGGTATGCATAAGAACACCAGCCGTACAACCATGTTGGGTTTCTTTGCGGCAAAAGAAGCTGTTGAAGATGCTGGAATAACCATGAATAAAGGGTTTCGCATTGGTTTTGTTTCTGGGAATACAGTTGGAGGCATGGATAAAAGCGAAGAATTTTTCAATGCATTCATGGAAGATCACGAGAAAGGAAAATTGCGTTTTGTACATGATCATGAGTGTGGATCTGTGACCGAAACAATTGCACAAGCATTGGGGATAAAAGATTTTATCACAACCATCAGCACTGCATGCTCTTCTTCAGCGAATGCGATTGCGTATGGTGCAAGGCTCATAAAAAATGATATTCTTGATGTCGTTGTTGCAGGCGGTACAGATGCACTGACAAAATTTACGCTGAATGGTTTTAATACACTGATGATATTGGATAATAATTTATGTAAACCGTTTGATGAAAATCGCAATGGCCTGAATCTTGGTGAAGGTGCAGGTTACCTTGTTTTAGTTTCAGAAAATGTAGCCAAAAAGCTCAACAAAAGAATGTATTGCAAATTGAGTGGGTATGACAACAGCAATGATGCCTATCATCAAACAGCGTCATCACCGGAAGGAGAAGGGCCTTTTCTTGCGATGAAAAATGCATTGAAAAAAAGTGGTTTAAACGCATCGGATATTGATTATATTAATCTTCATGGTACAGGTACGCCCAACAATGACAACGCGGAAAGCATGGCTATCAAAAGAATTTTTGATCCGCAATACCCGATGATGAGTTCAACGAAATCCTATACAGGCCACACACTTGGCGCTTGTGGTGGCGTGGAAGCTGTCTTCTCCATTCTTGGAATGAAATATGGAATGATTTTTCCAAACCTGCGACTTGAGACGCCTATGCATGAATTTAATTTTTCTCCGGTAAATAAAATCTTGAAAGAACAAAACATCCGGCATGTAATGTCAAACTCTTTTGGTTTTGGTGGCAATTGTGCTTCATTAATTTTTTCCAGCATTTAATATGAAAATATTTATACGTGCCGCATCCTGTATTTCACCCCAAAAAACATTTGAATCAAATGGTTTCCTGAATGATATTGTGGAATACCAGGAAACGTGTCTTCATGCAATCCAACCTGCCTATGGAAAATTCATTGAGCCAAAATTAGCGCGGCGAATGGGGAAAATTATTAAGATGGGCGTAGCAACGGCGATGGATTGTTTGCAAAAAGGAAATGTAGAAATGCCCGGTGCAATTATCACGGGAACTGCTTACGGAAGCCTTGAAGATACGATCACATTCTTATCGAGGATGATCGAATTGGATGAAGAAATGTTACCACCTACTGCATTCATTCAATCTACGCATAACACAGTGGCAGCGCAGGTTGCGCTCATTTTGAAGTGTCATAATTATAATAATACTTTTGTTCATAAAGGCATTTCCTTTGAAAGTGCTTTGCTTGATGCCATGATGCTTTTGAAGGAAAAAGAGGCAACAAATATTTTAGTAGGCGGCATTGATGAAATGACTGATGTGAGCTTTAAAATACTTACGAGACTAGGTTTATATAAACGAAACCCTATTCCAAATTTGAAATTGTATGAGGAAGAAAGCAAAGGCACTATTGGTGGCGAAGGAAGTGTATTTTTTTTATTGAATGATCAAACTTCAGCAGAAAATCTTGCAGAAATTGTCGGATTACAAACATACTTTAAGCCGGGAAATATTGAAGCAATGGAAGTGAATATTCAAAACTTTCTTTTAAAGCATTCACTTGTTTCTGATGAAGTTGATTTACTTATCACAGGAAAAAATGGAGATATAGAAAATGATTCTGTGTATCACAATTTGAAAAAAACTATTTTTAAAAATACCCTCATGGCAAATTATAAACATCTTTGCGGTGAGTACCCCACTTCCGTTTCATTTGCTTTATGGTTAGCTACGATGATTTTAAAAAATAAAAAAGTTCCGGAAATTATATTGAATAAATCTCTTGATTCAGTTCCCAAAAAGATATTGATTTATAACCATTATTATGGTGTATATCATTCATTGATATTAGTTTCCAGTTGTTCAATTTAAATTATGTTACTTGATTCTTTATATACTATTATTTCCCTGGAACATAGATCCGGATTGATTCAGGCAGATCTTGAACTAAATGAAGATCATGAGATATTCCAGGGACATTTTCCTGGTCAACCCGTTTTACCGGGCGCATGTATGTTGCAAATGATCAAAGAAATTCTACAAAAAGAAATATTTATTTCCCTGAAATTAAAGAAAGCTGGGGTTATAAAATTTTTAGAAATGATTACACCAAAGGAAAATAAGTTACTTCAAATAAATATTACGTATCAACAAGAGGACGCGATTATTTTTAAAATCAATGCTTCTATAAAAAGCCGGGAGAAATTATGTTTTAAATTCAACGGCACTTTTGAAAAAAGAATCCTGCCAAAAAACAAATAAATATTTTTATTTAGTTTGATGTTGCTGAATAAAATCAGCCATCGTTTCTACATCTACCAGAATACGTCTCCCTTCTTTGGGATCCTGTATCGTAATCCCATATTCTCTTTTTAACATCACGATTAATTCCAGTGAATCAATAGAATCAAGGCCCAGGCCCTCGCCAAATAAAAGTGTGTCATCTTTAATATCTTCCACGGGCATTGGAGATAAATTCAGGTATTCAATAATTTGCTTTTTCAGTTGTTCTTTTAATTCCGCTTTTTCCATTTTATTAATTTTTTATTAAACCAGTTTTTTATATTTTAAACCGATAAAAGAAATGACTTGTAAGATAAATGTTATAAAGATTAAAGATAAGATATTTGAGAAAATATCTTTCAATTTTCCACCTTCAAGAAATAATCCATAATATGCTTCCAGGCACCAGTGCATCGGTGATAATTTCATGATTGTATTAAATGATGATGGCATCGCAAATGCAGGCACCATAAGGCCTCCAACTGCTGCGAGTATAACAATGGGGATCGCACCAAAACCATTTGACTGTTCTTCGGTATTGGCAAATACACCTATACATGTAGCATAACTCACAGCACACCAGCCACAAAAAAATGTGACTAAAATTAATCCGCCAATATCTGCCGGTAAATTTAATTCCGGCAAACCAATATAAGGAAAAACAAAAACGCCAATCGCAAAAATTAGTACTGCTTGTA
>JBDTAN010000147.1:0-2591 GCA_039924585.1 Chitinophagaceae bacterium
TAATTCAATGCCTGGGCCATTTCCATTGCTAAAGTACTTTTACCACAAGAAGAATAACCGTCTATTGTAATAATGATTTTTTTATTTGTCATATTTATAAAAACAAAAATACTCAAAAAAAAACAGCCTTCCACTGAAGACTGTTTTCATGTTGTCTTGTTCCTATTATTGTGATACTACTTCTACTCCCGGATGCGTAGATGCATCAAAAACAAATTTACTATCGGCTATAGTAGCGTTCGTATTTACATTTGAAAGTGCAAACTCAATTGTATTATCTGATTTATCTAAAATACGTGCCTTGGTGACCAGGTTTTTAGATTTATTTACAAAAATATTTACCTGCTTAAAATTCTTTCTTTTATCCACAGGAATTAATTGGATCTCATAGTAATCACCTGCAGAAGAAACGAGTGTATAGGTAAAATCTTTGTCGTAAAAATTAGATAAGAATTTTTGAGGTGTGAAGGCATTATCATCACTGGCATCCACTGCCTGCACAGTCACTTCATCATCACCATTAAAGTTCCATGTTTTGGAACCATTGGAAAAAATTTCACTCCCTCCCTGCTTGATATAATACTTATTTCCTTTTACATATAAGGTGCCATTGACAGTTCCTTTTTTATTTTTATTTCTATCAGTGGTCGTATAAGTAAAGGATGCACTTAATGCGGGAATTGATTTTATTTTACTACTTACTTTATCCAGGACCTTTTTTGCATTCGCATCATTTTGTGCAAAACTTGTGTTGCAGACAATAATCGCAGAAATAAACATTAAACTTGTAATAATTTTCTTCATTTTATAATTTTTAATTATGTGAACTTTATTTATACCAATGGTTTATTCAATTTTGTTGCCCAAATCTATATTTTATGTATAAAGAGATCGTTTTATAATATTATTAACTGATTTTCATAAGATTAGAAATTAATGCAGACTAATTTGCCGGAATATCTTAATTTTGCACACTTTATGAAAATTTTCCTTCAAATTTTTGTGGCTGCCTTTTTTCTCGCATCCTGTTCGAATACTGTAAAACTTGGAAAAGTTTTGAAGAGTAAGGACAAAGAATACAAATTAAAAATGGCAGAGCAATATTTTGCTCAAAAGAAATATTACCAGGCGCAGACAGTTTATGAAGACATTCTTCCTTTATATAAAGGGGATACCCGTTATGAAGACATGTATTATAAATATGCATACAGTATTTATAACCAGGGATTTTATTTAAATGCCAGCGATCTTTTTAAAACATATACAGAAAATTTCCCAAACAGTTCCCGGCTTGAAGAACTGGAGTATATGCGCGCATATTCCTTTTATAAATTATCACCCAAGGTAGAGCTAGACCAGACAAATACGTATAAAGCAATGTCACTTATGCAGGCATTTATAAATACACATCCACAGTCGCCCCGCTCAAAAGATGCTGCTGCTATAATAGAACTTTGCCATGAGAAACTGGAATTGAAAGATTTTAAAAGTGCTACATTATATTATGATCTAGGATTTTTCAAAGCAGCAGCCATTTCATTTACCACTTTACTCAGTAATTACCCGGATTCAAAAGTTGGTGACCAATATGAAATTGATGTGATCAGGTCATATTTTAAATATGCCGAAAATAGTTATCCCATCAGGCAGGTAGAACGTTTTGAAAAGGTAATTTCAGAAGCCTCAGAATTCAAAGACCGTTTTCCGGACAGCCAATTAGCTGCTCAAGCGGACGATTTTAAAGCCCAATCACAAAATAAAATAAATCAATTACAAAATGAACAAACTAAGACGGCAATCCAGCAGTAATACATCCAGTGTTATTGAAGCGAAGAACCTGGCTGATATAAAAAATAAGACAGGGAACTTATATGAGTCTATCAATATCATCGCGAAGCGTTCAAACCAGATCAATATATCTGTAAAAGAAGAATTGCATAATAAACTGGAAGAATTTGCCAGCCATACTGATACCCTGGAAGAAATTCATGAAAATAAAGAGCAGATTGAAATTTCCAAAGCGTATGAAAAAATGCCCAACCCGGCGATTTTAGCTACAGAGGAATTCATGGAAGATAAAATTTATTACAGGAAAAACGATGATGACCTTTTCCGTTAATTGAATTCAGTTTTAATTTTAATATATAAAAGCGGCAGTTCTACTGTCGTTTTTTATTACTTTTAATCAATTTTTTCAACGATATTGAATGCATGCTGAAAGGTAAAAAAATTTTAATTGGGATCACGGGAAGCATCGCGGCTTATAAAATTATTTTATTGGTTCGTTTGCTGATGAAAGAATGTGCAGAAATTAAAATTGTAATGACACCGGCTGCTAACAATTTTGTTTCACCACTTGTTTTATCAACGCTCATTCAAGATAAAGTATCCATTGAATTTTTCAGTGAAAATACCTGGGCAAATCACGTAATGCTCGGTCGTTGGGCGGATGTTTTTTTAATAGCTCCGCTAAGCGTGAATACTTTATCAAAAATGGCAAATGGGCAATGTGATAATCTTTTACTGGCTGTTTATTTATCGGCCACCTGCCCTGTTGTAGTGGCGCCCGGAATGGATGAAGATATGTGGCT
>JBDTAN010000148.1:0-2661 GCA_039924585.1 Chitinophagaceae bacterium
GGGAAATGTTTTCCTGTTGCAGAATTGCATGAAACACATCTTCCGGCAAACGGTTGATCGTTTCTATAGTCAGTATATTTTTTTTTAAAATTAAAACGACCTGCGGCTGAAAAAAAAATATATTATCAAATCCCACATGAGTATCTCCCTTTCCATTTTCAGTTTTTGAATTGTAAGAAAAATGCCCGAAAAGCCAGTCATTATTTTCTTCATATAAATGATGAAAGTCTGAAAGAGTGCCGGTAAAATTTTTTTTAGCCCCTGCTGCAACCAGGCAATCATATCGGCCATATTTGTCGTCGTATCCACAACTGTCTAAAAAAGAAAAGATGCTAAACCGGTTACACCAGTTCAGCATCTTTTCCTTAAAAATATTTTCATTACCTGCTATACGGAATGACTCAATTTTCCTATGCCTTTTTTTGTACATGGATTAAAAATCATCATCTTCTTCCTCATCTTCAAAATCATCATTGAACATATCAAATTCTTTCAAGTCCGGATCAACAGTGAAGTCTTCATCATCATCGGCAGCACCTTTTTTTCCAGGCTTTTTTGTGCCTCCACCCGGTACATCAAACTCATCGAAATCAGGATCCCATTTTTCTTCTTCTTCAGATTTTTCCCATGCGTCTTTTTCATCTTCTTTTTCATCATCTTCATCATCATCCGATTTCTTCTGCTTCTTTCCTGGCGCGGTTTTGGAAAGCTTTTTTGGCAAAGTTTCATCATCCGTTTCAAAATCAGCTTCCTCAAAATCAGCTTCTTCCGCTTTGCTTTTCACGGGAGATTTTTTTTCACTTTTACCATTCAATTGCTGCAAAGTTTTACCTTTTTGTTCGCCTTTGTCTTTATTTGATTTTGATGTCATAACCTCCCAGGATTTGATGTCTAAAATATTAATTCTTTTCCTTTAGACAAAAATTATTTTAATATAATTTGAAACAAATATAATGCCTGTCACATATTATACAGATTACAATTTTACAATTTGATCACGTCCCGGTCCGTTCGAAATATATTTTACCGGTGCGCCTAAGAATTTATTGATAAATTCAACATACGTTATCATCTTAGCCGGAAGATCTTTTTCAATTTTTATTTCAGTTGTATCTGTATTCCAGCCAGTAAATTCTTTAAGAACTGGAATAATTTCAATTTTATCCATCTGGTATGGAATTTCATGAACTACTTTTCCATCAATTGAATAACCATCACAAACTTTCAATGTTTCAAAAGCATCGAGTACATCTGCTTTAGTCATTACGATTTGTGTAATGCCATTGATCATACATGCAAAGTGAAGTGCCACTAAATCAATCCAGCCACATCGCCTTGGCCGTCCAGTTGTAGCGCCAAATTCCTGTCCCGTTTTTCGCATTTTTTCTCCTTCTTCATTATCTAACTCTGTTGGGAACGGCCCACTTCCCACACGTGTGCAATAAGCTTTTGTAACGCCGATCACTTCCCTGATTTTATTGGGTGCAATGCCCAGGCCGGTGCAAACACCGGCGGAAATTGTATTGGAAGAAGTCACAAAAGGGAATGTACCAAAATCAATATCGAGCATACTTCCCTGCGCACCTTCGGCCAAAACGGTTTTTCCTTCGTTTATTTTTTTATTAATGAAATATTCCCCGTTTACAATATTCAGCCCGCGTAAAAATTCAAGCGATTCAAAAAATCCTTCTTCATCCGAATTGAAATCTTCCATAAAATGAAATCCATCCAGCAAACGCTGATGTTTCATGCGAAGCTTTATATAATTTGTTGTAAAATTTTTATTCAAAAGATCTCCGACACGCAATGCATTTCTGCCCGTTTTATCCATATAAGCAGGACCAATTCCTTTTAAAGTAGAACCTATTTTATTTTCTCCTTTGGATAGTTCGGAAGCGCGGTCAAGAGCGCGGTGCGAGGGGATTATAAGGTTTGTACGTTCGGAAATGAAAAGATTTTTTTTCACATCTATTCCATATGCGGCTACCGCTTCGCATTCTTTGCGCAGTGTTACCGGATCCAGTACGACACCATTACCAATCAGGTTTATTTTATCCTGGTGAAAAATGCCGGACGGAATTTGGTGCAGTACTATTTTTTTGCCATCAACATACAACGTATGGCCCGCATTCGGACCGCCCTGGAAGCGGGCTACGATGTCATAAGCGGGCGCAAAATAATCTACGATTTTTCCTTTTCCTTCATCTCCCCATTGTAAACCTAAAATCACATCAACCATGTGTGCTTGTTTTCTTTGCAGCAAAAATAAGTGAATTGAAATTTAATCTTCCTCCAAATTTTTTTTAATAAAAATTATGTTGCGTTGTTTATGAAACCCATACATTGAAATAGATTAATTTCACCCCATGGAAAAAAATAATTCCTGTATCATTTTAGGCGTTGATCCCGGCACAGTTATCATGGGATATTCCATACTTCGTGTGCAAAATGGCGCTTTGGATGTACTGGAAATGGATGCGCTGAAACTGCACCCACAGAATGATATGTATGAAAGGCTGAAAATGATTTATTCAAAAATCTCCATGCTCATCGAAACATATACCCCGGAACATCTTGCCATTGAATCCCAGTTTTTTGGTAAAAATGTGCAAAGCATGCTCAAGCTCGGAAGAGCGCAGGGCGTGGCTATCGCTGCTGCCA
>JBDTAN010000149.1:0-3259 GCA_039924585.1 Chitinophagaceae bacterium
TTTTTGCACCGATAAAATCTATGCATAATTATATAAGAAAATTATAAAATAATTTATGGCTTTTATTTCCTGATAAATGAGGAAACTTAATGCATGGTGAGTTCTCTGAAAATTTCTTCCAGGTTACCGGTTTCTACTTCCAGTGATTGAATATTCAGATTCTGCTGAACCGCGAGTTCTAATAATTGCTTTCTAACGAAGGGAGCATCCGCAGATAACAAGGACCATTGATGGGGGTTTAATTGGTCTACCTGTAATAAACCCGGTATTTTATCAAAAACTGCTTTGTCCAATTTTTCTTCAAATGCAATTTTTACCCGTTTATTATTCGTTCCTATACGAAGATTTTCCATGGAATTATCAGCTACAATTTTGCCCTGATGAATAATAATAATCCGGTCGCAAATAGCTTCCACTTCTTGCAAAACATGAGATGAAAAAAGAACGGTTTTATTTTTCCCCTGCTCTTTGATCATATTGCGGATTTCCACGATCTGGTTGGGATCCAGTCCACTTGTGGGTTCATCCAGGATCAGGACTTCCGGATTATGCACCAGTGCTGCCGCCAGGCCAACACGTTGTTTATAGCCCTTTGATAATTGCCCGATTTTCTTTTTGGATTCCGCGGTGAGACCGGTCATTTCAATAACATGATCGATTACTTTTTGAGGCTGAGAAAGTTTGTGCACTCCGGCTACAAAAGAAATATATTCCCTTACATACATATCAGCATATAAGGCATTGGATTCCGGGAGATAACCAATTTTTTGCCGGATGGCGAGCGGATTTTCTGCTACATTCAAACCGCTTACAAAGGCGGCTCCTTTGTCCGGTTTCATGTAGCCCGTTATCATTTTAAACGTAGTACTTTTTCCCGCACCATTTGGACCTAAAAACCCTACAATTTCACCCTTTTGAAGTGTGAATGAAATATTATTTACGGCTTTTTGAGTGCCATAAATCTTTTCGAGGTTTTTTAATTCAATTGACATAATCTGATCCAAAATAAAAGAAGAAAAAAGATATTTAATGGATAAATTATGAACCTCTTTGTGAGCCGCCAGTCAGTTTGGGATTCCTGTTCATAGCTTTAGATACAACATTTACTTTTGCGCCGGGCAATGCAGACTTCCCTTTTTGAAGTGAATTTTTCTTTTTATTTTTCCCCTCTTTCGTATTATGATTTGGTAATGACATATTTGCTGGGTTTAATTTTAAAAATTGGTACTATAAAAACTTCCGTTTTATTTATTTATTGTTTCAAAAATAATGTAAACAAGACGAATGCATTTCTGAATATGCATAAAGTTTTTTAAAAATATATTTTATGATAAATAGAATGAAGTAAATTTAGCCTTAAAAATTCAGGAATGGCATATTCTTATCAAGTCAAATCTTTGGATGAATACAGGGAAGCATACCTGGAAAGTATTGATAATCCCGAACAATTCTGGAATAAAATCGCTGAAACTTTTACCTGGCATAAAAAATGGGAGAAAACGCTGGAATGGAATTTCCAGGACCCTAAAATAGAATGGTTTCGTGGCGGAAAATTGAACATTACAGAAAATTGCCTGGATCGTCATATAACAGATAAAGGAGATCAACCCGCTCTTATTTGGGAACCGAATGATCCCACGCACCAAACAAGAACTTTTACCTATAAAGAACTTCACCGGCAGGTTTGCCGTTTTGCAAATGTGTTGAAAAATAATGGCGTACAAAAAGGTGACCGTGTTTGTATTTATATGGGCATGGTACCCGAGCTGGCTATTTCCTTATTGGCTTGTGCCCGGGTGGGTGCCATTCATTCCGTCATTTTTGGAGGATTTAGTGCACAAAGTATTCTGGACAGGTTACAAGATGCCGGCGCAACTTTTATTATTACCTGTGATGGTGCTTTTCGCGGATCAAAAGTTATTCCGCTTAAAGAAATCATCGATGATGCATTGGAATCTTTTTCTGCCATAAAAAAAGTTATCGTTTTTAAACATACAAATTCGGAGATTTCAATGACCCAAGGAAGAGATATATGGTGGGAAGATGAAATGAATAAATTAGGCGAACAAGATGATAATTTTCAACCGGAAATTATGGATGCTGAAGATCCATTATTTATTTTATATACCTCCGGATCCACCGGTAAGCCAAAAGGCGTGGTCCATAGTATTGCGGGGTATATGGTTTTCACAGATTACACATTTGTAAATGTATTTCAGTATCAACCGGGGCAAGTTTTTTTCTGCACCGCAGATGTCGGTTGGGTTACAGGTCATAGCTATATCGTGTATGGTCCTTTATCTGCAGGCGCAGTGTCGCTGATGTTTGAAGGTGTTCCTACCTGGCCGGATGCAGGTAGGTTTTGGGATATTGTAGATAAATATAAAGTAAACATTTTTTATACTGCGCCCACTGCAATTCGCAGCCTCATGGGATTCGGTACTGCTCCTTTAGAGGGAAAAGACCTTTCTTCACTGAAAATTTTAGGCACCGTTGGGGAACCGATAAATATAGAAGCCTGGGATTGGTATGACCAATATATTGGTAAAAATAAATGCCCGATTGTAGATACCTGGTGGCAAACAGAAACCGGGGGTATACTCATTTCAAATTTGGCCGGTATTACTCCATCCCGGCCCTGCTGGGCTACTTTGCCCATGCCCGGTGTACAACCAGTTTTGGTAAATGAAGCTGGCAATGAAGTCACTGAAACGGAAGATGGATTATATAAAGGAAACTTATGTATGAAAAGTCCATGGCCTTCTATATTGCGTACAACTTATGGCGATCATGAACGGTTTAAATTAAATTATTTCACTACGTACCCTGGCTTATACTTTTCCGGCGATGGTGCTTTAAAAGATGAAGCTGGAAATTACAGGATCACCGGTCGTGTGGATGATGTATTGAATATCAGTGGCCACCGGATTGGAACTGCGGAAGTAGAGAATGCTATAAATATGAGCGAAGGTGTTGTGGAAAGTGCAGTTGTAGCTTTTCCACATGATATAAAAGGTCATGGTATTTATGCATTTGTAATTTTAAACGGAGAAAAATTATTTAGAAACCAGGCTGAAGAAAAGATACGGGAAATGGTGGCAGAACAAATAGGCCATTTTGCAAAGCCCGATAAAATTCAGATAGTGCGCGGGCTTCCAAAAACCAGGAGCGGGAAAATCATGCGGCGGATTCTTCGTAAAATTGCGGAAGGTGAAACGGAAAACCTCGGGGATACAACCTCTTTACTGGATCCGGAAAT
>JBDTAN010000150.1:0-4180 GCA_039924585.1 Chitinophagaceae bacterium
AGCTGCAATTGGCTTAATGAATATTATGCTTGTTTCGGTAAATGAAAGAACAAGAGAAATTGGTTTAATAAAAGCATTAGGCGGAAAAAGAAAAAGTATCCGTCAACAATTTTTATTTGAATCAACAATCATCAGTGTTTTAGGGGCCATTTTCGGAATTATTATGGGCGTGCTGGTTGGGAATTTATTTTCTATGTTTTTAAATACAGGCTTTGTAGTGCCCTGGGGTTGGGTAATTACAGGTATTGTAATATGTACTGGTGTTGGTTTATTAGCAGGCTTATGGCCCGCAATAAAGGCTTCAAGGCTCAACCCTATTACTGCGTTGCGGTACGAGTAATTACCGTATATTTGATATATGAAAATCGCCATCATCAACGGTCCCAACCTGAATCTTCTTGGCAGCAGGGAAACGGATATTTATGGAAATGAAAAATTCGAACTTTTTTTTGAAAAATTACAAAAGCAGTTTCCTGCAGTTTCTTTCACTTATTTCCAAAGTAACATAGAAGGTGTTTTGATCAATGAGTTAAAAAGCTTTTCCCTGTTAAATGATGCGATTATTTTCAACCCCGGTGGCTATACACATACTTCAGTTGCATTGGGCGATACCGTTGCTGCTATCAAATGTCCCGTGGTAGAAGTGCATATCAGTAATATTTATGGGCGTGAAGATTTTCGAAAAATTTCTCATATCAGTGCACAATGCAATGGCACAATTTCAGGCATGGGTTTGGGTGGCTATGCATTGGCAGTTCATTATATTTTACATATAATGGACAAGTAGTATCTATAATAAATGTTTTTTTATATCGTTCCAATAAGAAAGCGTTTTTAAAAAGTAAGCATGAAAAATTTAATTTTAATAATACTTGTTTTTGTTTTTTACCAGGGTTTCTCGCAGTGTAAAACGTACAGGCTTGATGGAAAAGGCGATACATTAAATTGCACGGACAAAAATGATTTGAAACAGGGAAAATGGATTTCACAATTAGAACCACTGCGTGGAGAACCCGGATACCAGGAAATGGGTTCATATAAAGACAATCGCAAAACCGGTGAATGGCAGACTTTTACCCTGATTGGAGATCCGCTTTCAGTAGAACATTATCGCTGGGGTTATAAAGATGGCTCTTCAATTTATTATAATCTAAATGGAATTGTTCGTGAAGAAAATTGGAAAGCCATTGATCCGAAAAATCCATATGATACTGTTGATGTACCCGATTTGCATTCAGATACTGTGTACAGGCGGGTTGTAAAAGTGGAAAGTTCTACCATCAAACAAGGAACATGGAAATATTATGACCCACAATCAGGCAGGCTTATGAAAACAGAAGAATACGTTTTAGATCAATTGGTTGACCCAACTAAAAAACTAAATTTAACCGCACAAAATACAACAGATTCTACTACAGTAAAAAAAGCGGATGCTTCAAAAATAAAACCTGCGGAAGTATTGAAATATGAAAAGAAAAATGAAGGGAAAAAGAAGATCAAAGTGCGGGATGGCGCAACGGGTGGTTAGTGATTTTTTTCTTCAAAGATTTAGCGAAGGAGTTGTTCCGCAGTTTGTACAATCTGGTCGATCTTTTGTTGTTGCATACATTTAAAATGTCCAAGCGGGCACTTCTTATATCCGATTTTACTGCAAGGCCTGCAATACAATTTTTTCACTTCGAAATTTTGCGATTTATTTTCCGATTTCCCATAATAAGGAGTCATTCCAAATGCCGGAACTGTATTACCCCAAATGGCGATCACTCTTTTCTGAAATGCAGCTGCAATATGCATCAGGCCTGTATCATGTGAAATGATGAGCAATGATTTTTTTACGATCCAAGCGCTTTCGTTCAAATTAAATTTCCCACATGCATTATAAATTTTTATGCGATCCTGTTGTGCAATTGCTTCACCCGCTGCATGGTCTTCGGGGCCGCCCAATAGAATAATCGGGTGAGCAATTTCTTTGCATAAAGAAATCAGTTTATCAAGCGGTAATTTTTTGGTATTTAACGCTGCTCCAATGACTATACCAATGTAACCTGTAGAATGCGTTGCAGGGATATCAGTCACCGGCACTTCATCTTTTTTGGGAATAAAATAGTCCAGGCCTTTTCCATCATTTTTTACGCCAAATGATTTTACGGTTTCCAGGTATCGGTCAACAATATGGATATCCGGAAGGACATTTATTTTCAATGCAGTAAGCAGCCATTTTTGAATATTGAGCTTTGGAAAAGAAAAATGTTTTGCGGGTCTTAAAAGTCGTTTAATTTTTAAAGTCCGGAGATTGTGGTGTAAGTCTATGATGTAATCAAATTTTTCATTTTTTAATATTTGTAAAATTTCATTTTCATTTTTTCCCCATACATGCAGTTTTGAAATGTATGGATTTTCTGAAAGTATATTTGTAAAAGAAGTTTTGGTGAGGTAATGAATCTCAGCATCAGGTAACGTGTTTTTCAAACAACGAATTACCGGCGTAGTGAGTACAATATCACCAATGGAAGATAATCGGATAATGAGAAATTTCATGAAGTTTTCGGTTTATCCAACAAAAAAATTCTTAATCAATTTTTACAGTTTCTTTTTTACCACCTAAAAATATTTTCATTAGAACCGGCAAAGTAGTGATCAGTATGATAACTAATGCAATTGCTTCGATATGATCTTTCAGGCTATAACCATATTTTTCCAAAACCCAGTTTTGCAGAAAATGCCCGCCAAGCATCATTGTAGAAACCCACAAAATACTTCCAATGATATTGTAAAAAGCAAATGTTTTTTTATCCATCTTTACAATGCCTGCAACGATGGGTGCAAATGTGCGGATCAGGGGTAAAAATTTTGCCAGCAGAATAGTACCCTTGCCATATTTTTCATAAAAATCATGCGCTTTTAAAAGATGTTTTTTACGAAAAAGAAAAGTATCTTTTTTCTCATATAATAATGGACCGGCTTTTTCACCAAACCAATAACCAACAACATTTCCAAGCACCGATGCAATGATCACAAGAATAATAATTACACTGTAATGCATGCCGAAAAATTCTTTCGATAAATCACTGATATAAATCCCTGCTGCAAAAAGTAAACTATCGCCCGGCAGAAAAAATCCCAGGAATAAACCAGTCTCCGCAAATATGACAATCAGCATTACATATAGTCCGCCATTGTGAATAATCCATTCTATAAATTGCTGTATAAAACCTTTTTCCATGTATGAATTTTAAAAAATTAATTTAAAGATTTTTCCCATTTACTCACAGCCGTTGTGGCCAATGCATTTCCTAACACGTTGGTCATACTGCGTAGCATATCGCAGAAATGGTCAATGGGCAATATTAAGGCAACTCCTGCCGCGGGAATGTTAAACATAGCACAAGTTGCAAGAACCACTACAAGTGACGCACGAGGCACGCCTGCAATACCTTTGCTCGTCAGCATGAGTACTAATAACATTGTCAATTGTGTGCCCAAATCCAGGTGTATTCCATAGGCCTGCGCAATCGCAATACTCGCAAAAGTCATGTACATCATACTTCCATCCAGGTTGAATGAATAGCCTAATGGTAATACAAAAGAAACGATGCTGTTTTTGCATCCAAATTTTTCCAACTCTTCTGTTAGTTTAGGAAAAACTGCTTCACTGCTTGTCGTACTGAATGCAATGATCATAGGTTCTACCAATATGCGTAATAATTCAGGTAATCTCTTTTTCAAAATGAGCCAGCCAACAAATATCATTACAGCCCACAGGCACAATATACCTATAGAAAAATACATAAAATATTTTCCATAAAAAACAAAGATTTCCAATCCATTTGTTGCAATCACACCGGCGATAGCGCCGAAAACGCCGACAGGAGCGAATTTCATAACATAATCCACCATTTTCAAAATAACATGTGATACTGCATCTAATCCTTTCACCACAATTTTTCCTTTTTCTCCCAATGCAGCAGTAGCAATACCAAAAAAGACAGAGAAGATCACGATCTGTAAAATTTCATTATCTGCCATCGCGGCAAACACACTTTTTGGAAATAAATGTGTAATGAAATTTTCGAGGCTAAAAGAAGTTGTATGTCCTGCGATATCTTTTACACTATCAGGATTTGCATGAGAAAGATCAAAGCCAATACCTGGCTTAAATAAATTTACCAAAAACATACCT
>JBDTAN010000151.1:0-2871 GCA_039924585.1 Chitinophagaceae bacterium
AAGATTGATCATTTAACCGCAGCTTATGCGCTATAACTTTGAATTCCAGACTAAGTCTGGCTTTTATTTCAAATCCATAGAGTCCTTGCAGAACTCTACGGATAGCCGGGTAAATGAATATCTTGCCGCGCGTGCCTGTTTTTTCTTTCAATCTATTTTGAATGTAACGGTAGATAGTTTACAGGGCACTTCCAAATTCACAGATTGCCAGGATTATCGTCACTCCGATGGAAGTGGTGCTTGTGCAACTACCGAACATAACGATAGTTGCTATGACGCAAAGACTTGTAATTGAAATATGAATTAATTAATCAAACAACTTAAAAATTTTCACACATGAAAAATATAAAAACACTTATAACATTTTTTATTGCGATAATATGTTTTAATCAAAAAATAAACGCACAGGCAGGAACATTAGATCCAACATTTGGTGAAGGAGGCGTTCTAATCGTAGATGCTTCAACCTTTTCTCCTCAATCTTTAATACAGCCGGATGGAAAAATTCTTATGAACAGTTCAGGTAACCTGGATCGGTTTAACCCGGATGGTTCTTATGATGAAGGCTTTGGCATAAATGGAAGATCAACAAATAAATTCAATGGTAAAGTTTATAGCACTAATAATAACTTTACATTACAAGAGGATGGAAAAATTTTATGCCTTGGTCAATATCAGGCATCACTTCAGAGTTTCCTTTCTGGCGTTTTTCGTTGCAACCCCGATGGTTCTCTTGACAGCAGTTTTGGAATTAATGCACTTGATACTGTAAAAATAGATGTTTTACAATATCCCACCGGAATCGTAGTTCAGCAGGATGGGAAGATTGTCGTATCTGGTGATGTGAGAAAATCGCAATACGATCAAAAGCGAACTTTTATTTATAGACTTTTGCCCAATGGCGGTCTCGATCCTACTTTTGGAATAGGTGGAATAGTAGTAAATAAACATACAGATGAAATAAATTCAAAGTCTTTAATTATTCGACCCGATGGTAAGTTAATTATGGGTAGTGATTACAATTTTTTGGATGTTCCAGAATACCATTTGGAAAGTTTTAATCAGGATGGAAGTGTGGATGCAGGTTTTGGAACAAATGGCATCGCTAAATATATTTTTGGAGAAGGTCATCCTGGTGATTGGTTCACCACAATGTACAATTTGGCATTACAAACTGATGGCAAAATATTATGTACAGGTACAAGTGGAATTGATTATTGGCACATGGCACTTTGCCGCTTCAATGTAAATGGAACTATTGATGAAAATTTTGGTGAGAATGGAGGAGTAATAACACCATTCCAGGATAGTGTACCTGTTTTTAGTTTCGGAGTTGATCTCCAGCCGGATGGTAAAATTTTAACCTGTGGCGGCGCATTAACAGGCATTAATAGTGTAATTGTCGTTTGCCGATATAATGTAAATGGTCAATTAGATAATAGTTTTGCGGAAAATGGAATTGCTACCATTACTAATGATACTGCAAAATTAGGAGCAACTTCAATACGTTATTTGCCGGATAGTAAAATTTTAGTTACCGGGCAATTAACATCCAATAGTCAAGGACAAGCTACAAAGATAGTTCTAGCACGTTTCAACGGTGACAACGTTCTCGCCGCCAACTTCAAAGAAGTAAAAGCTGCACAAAATAAAGATGCCATCACCATCACCTGGCAAACACTCAATGAAAGTGGTACAAAATCTTTTACAGTGGAAAGAAGTGGTAATGCAAATGATTATGTGGGCATCAATACAGTTCCGGCAAAAGGCGTTGCAAGTATTTATAATTATACAGATAAAAATCCATTGGATGGTATCAGTTATTATCGCATTCGTGAAAACGCGGCCAATGGCACCAATACTTTCAGCCCTGTTGTAAAAGTGGTGTTCAATTCTACTGGTGTTATTTCTTTATATCCAAACCCCGCAAAAAATACGGTAACGGTAAAAGGATTAAATAAAAATATAACAGCTATTATAAAAATTACGGATATGCAGGGAAGAGAAATCTCCAGCCAGAATTTTACCCAAAGCAGTTCTGCAATATTGAACATTCGTGCGCTGGCGCAAGGCACTTATTTTGTGCAGGTAGCGCAACAAGACAAAATCGTAAGGCTGAAATTGATTAAGGAATAGTTAAGCTAAAAGATAAAAACTAAAAGTGAAAAATTATATACCCTCTAATGGTTTTCCACTGATAGTTTTTATCTTTTAGTTGTTAGTTTTTTTTTATAACTCATTTTTATTTGTTGAAAACAATGAATAAAAATGGGTTATTTTTTTAAATAATTTTCACTTCTAGAGGCATCATTAAAATAAAAAAAGTGAAAAAAATTTTTCACTTTTTACTGTTAGCTATTATCTTAAAAAACTATTCCGGTAAAATAATACGTGATTTTGCGCCTTCTATTTCTACCAGTTCCAGATCGAACGTAAGGTCTTTTCCAGCGAGTGGGTGATTGGCATCCAGCACCACCACATTATCTTTTACTTCTTTAATCACCACCGGGAAAGATTGCCCTTCCTGGTTGCTCATATTTAAAGTCATACCAATTTCTGGTTTCATATCTTCCGGGAAACGCTCTTTGGGAAATTCCATGATCATCTCATCCAGCGTTGGTCCGTACGCTTCATCAGAAGGAATTTTGATGGTTTTCTTGTCCCCTTTTTCCATGCCGGTAACACCTGCATCAAAACCGGGAATAACCATTCCACTTCCCACTTCAAATGCCAGTGGGTCACGGCCTTCAGAAGAATCGAATGTAGTGCCATCGTCTAATTTTCCATGATAATGGACTTTTATTTTGTCCCCTTTTTTTACCTGCATAACTGTAATTTTAATTTAAAAAAATATAACTCATTTCGACGAAA
>JBDTAN010000152.1:0-3115 GCA_039924585.1 Chitinophagaceae bacterium
AATATGAAGCCTTCCTTTGCGCGCCTGTTCCAATGCTTCGTTCATTACCTGCATACTCAGGCCATCTACTTTGATGTCCATTTGTACGCCACAAATACCATCGCGTGTGCCGGTAACTTTAAAATCCATATCACCTAAATGATCTTCATCACCCAGTATATCTGTTAAGATGGCATAGCCATTTTCCTGTGAAACCAATCCCATGGCAACGCCACTAACGTGCTTCGGAATAGGTACACCAGCATCCATTAAGGCGAGAGAACCGGCGCAAACTGTTGCCATAGAAGACGAACCGTTTGATTCCAAAATATCAC
The DNA here is from genome assembly GCA_039924585.1 of Chitinophagaceae bacterium. GTDB lineage: Bacteria > Bacteroidota > Bacteroidia > Chitinophagales > Chitinophagaceae > JAFDXJ01. Next base: position 315 of record JBDTAN010000152.1, read on the forward strand.
TCACCACTCTTACTGTATATGCATACTCACTTCCCGGCATCATTTTTTTCAGGCTTCTCATGGCAAGATTGCCATGACCGACTTCGCGACGTCCAACACCGCGCATCATTTTTACTTCACCTGTGGAGAATGGGGGAAAATTATAATGGAGGAAAAATTTTGTATAATCAGATTTAGCAGCGCTTTCTACGAGTAATTCATCCAAAGGTGTTCCCAATGTTACTGAAGTAAGTGATTGCGTTTCGCCGCGGGTAAATAAAGCAGAACCGTGTGGAGCAGGAAGTGCATCCACTTCCATAGCAAGTGGCCTAACCTCATCTAATTTCCGGCCATCCAGGCGTACACGTTCTTTGATCATCATATCGCGAACGACTTCCCATTGCAGGTCTTCATAATATTTTTTAGCGAGTTTTTTATCTGTATCGGAAAGGTCTGCACCCAGGCTTTCAATAAGTTCTATTTTCAATTGTTTGAATGCATCTGAGCGGTCATGCTTGGCAGATGCTTTTTTAGCAATCGCATAAATTTTATCTTTTGTAAATGCCGTTACTTTTTCATTCAGGGCATCATTTGTTTCAGGCTTTTTATAATCTCTTTTTGCAGTGATGCCTTTTTTATCCCTTAAAACCTGCTGTGCTTTAATTTGAACACGGATTGCATCATGCGCTATTTCAAGGCATTTTACAAGATCTGCTTCAGAACATTCATTCGCTTCTCCTTCCACCATCATCAGGTTTTTTTCGGTAGCGGCAATGAGGAATTCCAAATCAGATTTAGCAAGTTCGCTTCTCGTTGGATTTACAATAAAATTTCCATCAACACGAGCAATACGCACTTCAGAAATAATTTCTTTAATGGGAATATCTGAAACAGCGAGTGCAGATGAGGCTGCGAGGCAGGCTAATGAATCAGGCATTATTTCAGGATCACTTGAAATAAGGCTTATCAATACCTGAACATCACAAAAATAATCTTCCGGGAATAATGGTCGTAATGCACGATCAATTAAACGGCTGGTTAAAATTTCATAATCATTCAGTCTTGCTTCTCTTTTGAAAAAGGAGCCCGGTATCCGTCCTGCGGAAGCAAATTTTTCCTGGTAGTCTACACTTAATGGGAAAAATTCCTGGCCTTCTTTTGCTTCAAGGTTAGCCACTACTGTAGCCAATAAAATGCAATTGCCCTGGCGGACAGTAACAGCGCCATCGGCCTGGCGCGCAAGTTTGCCGGTTTCAATAATAATTTCCGCTCCGCTGGGAAGTGAAAACCCGGATTGTATGGGTTGTGATAACATATTATGTTGTTATGTATTTCAAGATCCGGTAACCGGATACAGGAAATGGTAAATGAATAAATAGATACAATGATCTAAAGACGAAATGATAAAGCCGGTAAAAAAGGAGTTGAAAGTAAACAGGTAATTATTTCCTTAAACCTAATTTCTCGATCAATGAGCGATAGCTTTCCAGGTTATGCTTTTGCAGGTAACTTAATAAGCGCTTACGCTGGCCAACCATTTTCATGAGGCCACGATGTGTGGAGAAATCTTTTTTGTTGGCTTGTAAATGCTTTGAAATACTGGAGATACGTTCTGTTACCAAAGCGACTTGTGCTTCGATAGAACCTGTATTTGTTGCTTTTCCGCCAAAGTTGGTAAAAATCTCAGATTTTTTTTCTGTTGTTAAGTAAGGCATCTCAATGTTGTTTTTTAGCGTCCGAAAAATTTCATCTTTTTTATGTGGCGGCAAAGGTAAATGATAATCCTGAATAAAATGAAAAATAATTCTGTATCTACATTTAAATATCACCCAATTGCGGACGCATGATAATTTCTTCCACACAGGCAGAAGATGAAAGTTGAGAAGCGCTGAATATCATTTCTGCTATATCTTTATCCTGCATAAAGCGGTTTTCTTCAAGACCACTTTGTTTCCATGAATCTGTATAAGTGGCCCCGGGAAGGATTGCGGTGACTTTTATATTTTTGGTTTTTAATTCTTCGCGCAGGTTATGCGTAAAACCAAGTAATGCATATTTACTTACACTATAACTACCTCCGCCTTTATAAGCTTTGATGGATGCCACGGAGCACATATTAAAGATGTGCCCGCTTCCAGCTGAGATCATAGCAGGCAATAGTTTGCGCGTTAAATGATAAGCGCTGAAAAAATTTACCTGCATCATTTCTTCCATGTTTCCAGCTGGTTCATCATATACATTTCCCTGCAAAAAATTTCCTGCATTATTAATGAGTATCCCTGGATTGCCAAATGAAAGGCACCATTTTGCAAATTCATTCAATTCATTTGAAATGGCGAGGTCGGTTTTTTTTATATGAATATTACTATTTGGAAAAGAAGATTTTAAAAAGTCCTGTGTTTCTTTTAGTGTGCTTTCATTTCTGGCGCATAAAAAAAGGTCATTACCGGCGGCTGCAAATTTTTCTGCCATTGCTTTTCCCAGGCCTTTGGAACCACCGGTAATAACCACATTCATATAAAATAGTGTATTAAAATTTATAAGTGAAAACCGCCAGCCAATGCGCCCAGTCCGAAAATTGGAATCAAAATCAAAGCTAAAATGGCGCTTAAAATTAAATAAACAACGAGTAAAACCGCATATGTAACTAATAAATAAACTACTTTTTTGTCTTCCGGTGTATTTTTAATTGGGCCTAAACCAAGGTACCATAAATAGATTGTATATACTACTCCGGCGAGCACCACAATTGATGAAAGTAAGGGAAGAAACGCAAATAAACCAGCTACCAAAGACGGTGTGCTTGCATAAACAACCAGTTG
>JBDTAN010000153.1:0-3378 GCA_039924585.1 Chitinophagaceae bacterium
CCTGTAACATCTTATCCATGGCTTCCAGAGCTGGATTTCCTGTAACAAGATTGGTTGCCATTCCACCTCCCACATTTGGTACATGGTCATCTACAGTTGGAAAATAAAGATATAAGAAGCCATATACAAGAAATACAAGTGCTTCTGTGCCGAGTCCAATTTTCAGGAATAAGTCAGCATATTGTGTATGCAATAATTTTTGTAGTGCACCCCAGATTACAACTGCTGCTGCTACTGAAACAAAGATGTCAACAATTCGGCTGACTTTAGATGGAATTACAACTGCCATAAGATATTAGGTTTAAAAGTTTGTTGTTTAGTTGTTGTTTAATAAGAAAAAGTTATAGACTGATCATTCATTATTTACGCGTCATTGCAGGTAAATCAATAACAGTCCGGAAACCGATATAAGATTTTGCAGTATCCTGGTATTCATATTGCCTTGTACTTGTTTCAAGAAAATACCATACATCTTTCCAACTGCCACCACGTACCACTTTACGCTTCATACGGGGAGGATCTGAGTCAAGTGCATTCCAGCTTACATCAGGATTCATGTCATGCTGGAAGTTATAGGAGCCCTCATAAAAATAAGACTTCGTCCACTCGGATACATTTCCGGCCATATTGTAAAGACCAAAATCATTTGGCCAATAGGCGTCGGCTTTCGCTGTATAAAAAGCGCCATCTTCCGGATAATTTCCCCGACCCGGTTTGAAATTGGCGAGCAAACAGCCTTTTTTATTTCTTGTATAGTAATTACCCCATGGAAACATAGATTGAGTACGTCCGCCCCGGGCGGCATATTCCCATTCTGCTTCAGTGGGAAGCCTGAAATCGCTTTCGGGAGCCATTTTCTTTTTCAGCAAAAATGTATTTAAATAGCGTGTGCGCCAGTTACAAAATGCCTGGGCCTGTTTCCAGTTTACACCAACTACTGGATAAGTTCCAAAAGACGGGTGTGCAAAATAACGCTTCGTCATAGGCTCATTATAAGAATATGAGAAGTCCCGCATCCAAACTAAAGTATCCGGGTAAACTTTTTGGTTATACCTATAAATAAAATCTTTCCGGGGACGTCCTTCATTTTCATATTTTGCAGCTTCTTTCAAATCAAATCCCTGAATGTTGTAAACTATTTTATCAGGATCGATTTCAATTTTTCCATAAATACGATTATCTGGTGAAAGCATGAGTGAACTCAGTTTCTCCAAAGTGGCTTTATCGCTCCATTTAATTGTTCTTGCCTTCACCCAATCAATTGCCGTATCAGATTCCTGTCCTTGTTTGAAAAATCCCAATTGAACCGCAGCAAGCGAATCTTTAGTCCACCATACAAACTGGCGGTATTGATTATTGGTAATTTCTGTTGCATCCATCCAAAAGCCACTGATAGAAACCTGCTTATTTCTTGAAGTGAAATTATAGTTTACATCTTCATCACTCGGGCCCATATGAAATGTTCCCGGTGGAATATATACCATTCCCGGTGGTTTAGTCATGCTTGCCTTCGTGCTTGGAGCAACGCCATGCAACTGACCGTCATCCGGAACAAGTCCTTTTGTTTTTCCTTTTTTAAAGCAACTTGAAGCCAAAATGATAAAGGCAAATAAAGTTGCAATAGTTAACAGGCGGCTCTTCATTATATTTTTACAATTAATATTTAGGGTTTCTTCTGTTATCAGCAAATTTATAATTTTTAACGGGCCTTATCGCAACCTGGTTAATTAAAAATTCGCTCGAAGGATATAAACGCATCAGTATAAGCGTTATTGTATTTACTTTAATATTTTAATAACAAAAATAGTTGTTCAGCAGACTTAACTGGCTTTTCACAAGAATAATTGTGGCACAAATATATCATTGCATTTCTTTTATCAAAAATTTTTTCTTTCAACATTGGAAAATCATCATTTGGGGATAAAGCAGATTGTAATATCCTGGAGGGTAAATAAAGCTGCAGAATTTCAGCTCTTACTTCCCCTGAAACAGCACCTGTGATTACGATTTCAGGTATTCCGGCAATCATCGCTTGTACCTGTAAAGCCCAGTTGCCAAATGATAATGGATGCAATAAAATATTTTTTCCGATAGTCTGCAACATATTCATGGATCTTTCTTCCCAAGCTTTCAAATCATATATTTTAGAAAGATAAAAAAGATTTTGAGCCATCAGCGCATTTCCGGATGGTGTGGCGCTATCATATATTTCAATTTTCCTGTACAAAATATCATTTTGCATTTGGGGTGTAAAATAAAAAAGACAATTATCCGAATCACTGAAATGTACAATCACGAATTCCGCCAATGATTTTGCTTTATCAAGGTATTTAGTTTCACCAGTCATTTCCTGTAATAAAATATACGCTTGTATGATATATGCCTGGTCATCCAGGAATGCCGACTGGCGTGGGTTTTCGGATGCGGCATGTAACCAATCTTCATTTTTATCTAAGCAATTTTTTTCCAGGAATTCCATCGTTGAAATAGCACGCTTTTTCAAAATATCGTCATTCAATGCCATAGATGCTTTACAATATGCCGCTATAAGTAAGGCATTCCAGCCGGAAAGTATTTTTGTATCTGTTGCAGGGCGGATTCTTTTATTCCTTTCTATCAGCAATTTTTCCCTGCATATGTTTAATTTTTCAAGTAAGACATCAATTGTTATTTTTAAGTTTTCTGCCATTTCCTTTAATGCAACAGGCAGCCATAAAATATTTGTATTTTCCCAATTTCCATTTTCCTGTACATTATAAACCTGGCAAAATAAAGAGGCATCATTTCCCAATATATCTTCTATTTCATTTTTTTTCCAGGTATAAAATTTCCCTTCCACGCCTTCGCTATCTGCATCAAGCGCACTGTAAAAGCCGCCTTTTTTATCCATCATTTCCCTTTCCAAAAATTGAAAGGTTTGAAGAATAATAACTTTATATTTTTTATCTTTTGTCAATTGATATGCTTCTGTATAAGCCATTAGAAGCAAAGCATTGTCGTACAGCATTTTTTCAAAATGAGGCGCCAGCCATTTTTCATCCGTACTATATCTTGCAAAACCACCGCCGATTTGATCATAAATTCCACCCTGCATCATTTTGTCCAGGCTCAGTAAAGCCTGTTGCAAATGGCTTTCTTTTTTCCCAAATAAAAATTGCCTCAGCAAATAAATGATGGCTGCTGTTTGGGGAAATTTTGGCGCTCCACCAAAACCACCAAACACTTGGTCAGCGTTCTCCATTAATTTTTCCGCGATCAAATGCGGGTTTATAATATCAAAAATCGTTTCATCATCTTTTGAAATAAAAGATGGCGCATTTAATTTTTGCAGGTGTTGTGTCAAGTTTTCTGCCATTTCCTTTAATGCAACAGGCAGCC
>JBDTAN010000154.1:0-2749 GCA_039924585.1 Chitinophagaceae bacterium
ATCCGAAGGATTCAAATGTTTATAGAATGAAAACCAAAATCAATTTCTGACCCCGAAGGAGTCATATATTTATAACAAGGAGCTACATATTCACATACGACCCCTTCGGAGTCGCATAAAATAGCACAATCATTTCTAGAAACATAGAATCCCTTCGGGATTAAAAATAGGATAAAAAATATGGGCAATATTTCAGCATGAAACAAAATTTTAATTTTAAGACGAATATTTATTTGAATGGATAGATTAAATGAATCCGAAGGATTCAAATGTTTATAGAATGTAAACCAAAATCAATTTCTGACCCGGAAGGGGTCATATATTTATAACAAGGAGCTACATATTCATATACGACCCCTTCGGGGTCGGATGAAACCAGCACAATCATTTTCTAGAAACATAGAATCCCTTCGGGATTAAAAAATGATTGGGGAAATTAGGTCATTTTGCTTTTAAACAAAAAGCGCTTGTGCAAAAAAGCGATCACTCCGAATATTTATTTTTTTTCACAGGCACATAATCTCTTTGCGCGATTTTTGAATCTTCCGTTTGATTATGTGTTATAGAAAGGGAGCCTAAAAAAGTACTATAAATATGATGATGGAAGGTATCAATTCCTGCCAGCGTATCCAATATCCCCACCAGCCATAAATATCGCCCTGCGCGGGATTGGCGGCTTCATATATAATTTTGATCTCCTGGTTTTCCGTATAATTTTTAAATAAATATCCGGCATTTGCGGGATATGTTTTTCCATCAACAATATACATGGCCAGAGGAATTTGATTCGCGGAAACGGAATCTTTTATGAAATGAATTTTTGCAGGAATAATATTTCCATCAAAATAATCCGGCCTGCGTGTGAAAACGGCATACAGCGAATAACACGCGATGAAAACAATGATCGCAATTTTATACAACGGTTTAAATTTATTTATTTCAAACTTCTGAAATCAACCGGAACGAGTTTGCTTACACCGGCTTCCTGCATCGTCACGCCATAAATTACATCAACCGCATTCATCGTCATTTTATTATGTGTGATGATGATGAACTGGGAGTTCTCACTGAATTGCTGGATCATCTGCGTAAACTTAATAACGTTCACATCATCCAATGGCGCGTCCACTTCATCAAGAATACAAAATGGCGCAGGTTTGATGAGGTAAATGGAAAATAATAAGGCCGTTGCTGTTAATGTTTTTTCTCCACCACTTAATTGCGTAATAGAAGAAGGCCGTTTCCCTTTTGGTTTGGCAATGATCTCAATGCCGGTCTCCGCAAGGTTATCAGGATTATCGAGCACTAAATCAGCGGTATCTTCTTCCGTAAATAATGCCTGGAATACATGTTGAAAATTATCCCGCACTTTATTAAATGTTTCGAGAAATTGTTTGTTGGCTGTAGCACCCACTTCCTGGATTGTTTGCAGTAAACTTTCTTTCGCGGACACCAAATCATTCTTTTGTTCCAGGATAAATTCATAACGCTTTTTCATTTCTGTAAAAGCTTCAATGGCCATAGAATTTATTTCGCCCATATTATCCAAACGCTTTTTCATGCGCTGGCAACTTTCCTGTAAATCTTCTACAGACGTTGATGTAATGCGGCTTTCAGAGAGAATGGCATCTAACTGTACATTGAATTCCACCTGCAATCTTTCCTTCATGCCGGCAAGTTGCAATTTCAATTCATTCATGCTATCCTTCAATTCGCCGGTATGATGTTCCTTATTTTCTTTTTCTTTTAAACGGTTACGAAGCAATGATTCTTTTTGCTGCAATTCATTTCTAAAATTATAAAATGCCTGGTCAGCCTCGTTCAATATTTTTTCTTCGGTCTCCTTAGTCTGCATAAACGCCAGCAAAGATTTTTCAGCTTCTTCCAGTTGCAATTTACTTTCAGAAATTTCCTGCTGCACTTTTGTAAACTGTTCTGTATTGCTGTTGATGCGCTCATGCAATTCAGCCAGTTGATTTGTTTTGAATTTCAGTTCCTGTTGCAAACCGGCAATTTTATTTTGTTGCCTGGTGACCTGCAGGTTACTTTCATTATAAACCACTGCTGCTTTATTATACGCTTCTTCAGCTTGGTGAAAATCTGTTTCACAGTTTTTCAATTCCGCTGAAATACCCGCCAATTGCGTATTTAACGACAATAAATTTTCTCTTGTCTGTGCAATATTATTTTGTTCAGCTTCTAATCTTTGCACCGTTTCTTCCATCCTTGCAGTACCGGTAGTGATGGATTGCTCTATTGATTCTATTTTATTTTTAATACCAAACAATTCGTTATTCAGGCGATTAATTTCCTGTTCCGAAGCCTTCACCTGGTTCTCTTTTAATGAAGCAGCATATACAGCAAGGTCATCCTGCTTTTGTCTCATTTCACTTTTCAAAGCATTCACCACCGCATCCTGCAAAATAATTTCATCCTGCATTTTTTCCAGGTTTTTGGCACGGCCAATTTTCTGGCCTTCAAATAAACCGGTACTTCCACCGCGCAGGGAATATTTTCCTTTTACATATTTACCATTTTTCTCAATGAGCACAGCATCTGCATTATTAACTTGCATCGCTTCTTCATTTTCCGCGATAAAAACATTGCCCAATAAATATTTTGCCAAAGCATAATATTCATCATCCACTTCCACTACATCCAATGCGGAAATGGTATTTGCAGGTTGTTGCACAGATGAATCATTCGTTGAAATTTTATCAAGTATGAAAAAATTTGCTTTACCTTTTTT
>JBDTAN010000155.1:0-4936 GCA_039924585.1 Chitinophagaceae bacterium
ACCCGGGTGCGTAAAAAAGTAAGCATATAATAAACGCAGGTTGGCAAATTTCTGAAAATCATCGCCGGGCATTTTATAGAGCATCGGGCTTTTACCATGTACTACTTCATCATGTGAAAAAGGCAACATGAAGTTTTCTCCATAAAAATACATCATAGAAAATGTGAGGTCATCCTGGTAAAATTGACGAAATATCGGATCACGTTTAAAATAACGCAATGTATCATGCATCCAGCCCATCATCCACTTCATGCCGAAACCTATTCCATCTTCATAAGTAGGTTTACTGATCTTTGGCCAGTCCGTAGATTCTTCCGCAATCATTTGTATATCCGGGAAATCCCTGTATAACGTTTCATTTAATTCCTTGACAAAAGCAATGGCTTCCAGGTTGCCGTTTCCGCCATATTTATTGGGTTCCCATTGACCTTCATTGCGACTGTAATCCAGTCGTAGCATAGAACTCACGGCATCAACGCGTAAACCATCTGCGTGAAAACGATCACACCAGAATCGCGCACTACTGATCAAGAAACTTTTCACTTCTCCCCTTCCATAATTAAAAATATAACTCGTCCAGTCCGGGTGATACCCTTTATTTACATCATCATATTCATACACTCTGGAACCATCAAACATAAATAAACCATGTGCATCGGAAGGGAAATGGGAAGGCACCCAATCTAAAATAACACCAATATTTTCCTGGTGTAAAGCATCAATCATTTTTGCAAAATCCTGCGGATTTCCAAAACGGCTCGTTGGCGCAAAATAACCAACGCCCTGGTAGCCCCAACTTCCGTCATACGGATATTCCATCACCGGCATAAACTCTACATGTGTGAATGCCATTTGTTGTAAATAAGGAACTAATTTTTCGGTAATCTGTTCATAGCTATTATATTTTTCAGGATCATTTTTATCCGGCCGTATCCAACTCGCCAGGTGGATTTCATAAATAGAAATGGGCGCATTTAAATTATTGATGTTTTTTCTTTTTTTCATCCATGCTCCATCTTTCCATTCATAAAAAGTGCCCCAGGTAAGGGAAGAAGTATAGGGCGGTTTTTCACAGAAATGCGCAAAAGGATCCGCTTTATCCAGTTCTAATCCAGCAACACCTTTTATATGATATTTATACGCTTCACCTGCCAGTATGCCGGGAATGAAACCTTCCCAAATTCCTGATTCATCCGGGCGAACAAAGAGTGGATGTGCCGTTTTATCCCAATCATTAAAATTACCTGTAACATGCACAGCTGTTGCATTCGGCGCCCATACAGCAAAATAAGTTCCTGCGGTTTTGTAGATTGTCAATTGTTTGTTTCCGAAAAATTCATACAAAGTATAATGATTTCCGTCACGAAATTTTTTTACATCATCTTCTGTAAATAAAGAATATTCCCAAACGGGTTTTTCTGAATCAATGGAAGAAATTGCCACATTCTTTTTGTTGATAATTTCAATTTGACCGGGCTTCATTTTTATATGTTTCATTTTGTTTCCCATCAAATTCTCCATTTATATTTCCAATTTACCATTAACGTAAAATTATGAAGGCAATTTCATATTCTTTTTTTTTCTTTATCCATATTTGCAAATACGAAAACCATCATAGTTAAACTGCGCATGAAAATTATATTTTTACTAATCACTACAATTTTTATTTCAACTTCCCTCTTTTCGCAAACTGCTTCTATTAAAGGACATATAAGTGACACCACAAGTAAAGAAGACCTTTCCAATACGTCCGTTTCATTGTTGCGAAGTAAAGATTCTATATTGTATAAATTTACACGCACCGATAAGAATGGTAATTTTTCAATCTCCAATATGAATGCAGGTAATTACATCATTTATATGACTTATCCCGGATATGCAGATTTCATTGATGTAGTAACACTCGAAGAAAATAAAACAATCGATTTGGGTTCACTTGCAATGCAAACAAAAGAACATCTTTTGCAGGAAGTGATCATCAATCAGCAAGGCGCCATTCGTATAAAAGGTGACACGACAGAATTTAAAGCAGACAGTTTTAAAGTACGGGAAGGAGCGAATGTGGAAGAGTTGCTGAAAAAATTACCCGGCATACAAGTGGATAAAGATGGCAACATCACAGCCATGGGTGAATCCGTAAAAAAAGTGCTGGTGGACGGCGAAGAATTTTTTGGAAATGATCCGACTGTTGCTACGCAAAATATACAGGCAGATGCTATTGATAAAGTGCAGGTATTTGATAAGAAAAGTGACCAGGCTGTTTTTACAGGCATTGATGATGGAGATAAAACAAAAACCATTAATCTTACTTTAAAAGAAGATAAGAAAAAAGGCTATTTCGGAAAATTAGAATTGGGTGGTGGTCCGGATGATAAATGGAATAATAGCGCCATGTTCAATGATTTTAAAGGAAAAAGTAAAATTTCTTTTTATGGAATTATGAGCAGCACCGGAAAAACGGGATTGAATTGGGATGAAAGAAGTCAGTATGGAAGCAGTGATGGAAGTCCAACTATGATGGGTGACTTTGGTGGCATGATGATGTTTTCCAGTGGTGGTGATGATTTCAGCAGTCCGAATTTTTATGGCCAGGGCTTACCAAAAAGCTGGGCAGGTGGAATTAATTATTCCAACAAATTTGATAATAGTAAGCAAACATTAAACGGCAGTTATTTATATAATAAAATAAATACGGAAGGCAGTGGCTCTACCATTTCGCAATCACTGATTCCCGGGAATGTTTTTACCACGAATGAAGTGGGAAATAATTTTACCAGTAAAGACAGGCATTCATTAAATGGAAATTATGAATGGCAGTTTGATAGCCTTACATCCTTGAAGATTACTGCGAATGGAACAACCGGGATAAATAGCGGAAGCAGTGTGTATAACAGTACTACAATTAATGATGCAGGGATTTTAGCAAATACCAGTCAGCGTACAAGCAGTTACACCGGTAATAATAATAGTATCAATTCAACTATTTTATTGCGCAAAAAATTTGCAAAACCCGGCCGTACTTTGTCTTTTAATTTTGATGAACAATATAGTAACAACAATACGGATGGCTATTTATATTCATTGATTGACAGCCTCACACAATCCGGTGGCTATCAACAGGGCATAACCGATCAGAAAAAAATTAATAATGTACGCACTTCCATGCTGAATGGAAAATTGGTTTATACAACACCTCTTTCAAATACAGTTTTCTTATCATTGAATTACGCGTTGCGTAAGAGTATAAGTAACTCTCAAAAATTGTCTTATGATAAAGATGTTGCAGGAAAATATTCTGAACTGAATGACACATTCAGCAATCATTATAATTTTGATGTGCTTACAAATACTGCCGGTGCAGGATTTAATTATAATGGTAAAAAAATAACTGCATTTGCAGGAACGGACGTGGCTCGTTCTAATTTTGTACAAACAGATGAAATCTTAAACCAGGTTTTAAAAAGAGATTATACCAATTTTTTTCCAAGGGCAAATTTCAATTATAAAATTAATAGCAGCACAAGGATGTCCATCAACTATAATGGAAGTACAACACAACCTTCAATCCAACAAATACAACCAATACAAGACAATACAAATCCTTTGAATGTGACTATTGGAAACCCATTGCTCAAACAATCATTCATGCATAATATTCGTCTGAATATAAATTCCTACAAAGTTTTCACCCAACGGGGATTTTATTTATTCGGTGTATTTTCCACGACCGAAAATGCCATCGTAACTTCATCTGTTGTTGATTATTCGTCCGGCAAAACGGTTAGTCAATATATTAATAGCAAAGGAAATTATAATTATTATTCAGATTTTGGATACAATATGAAATTAAAAAAGCTGGATATGGGTGTTTCTGCAGGATTAAATATAAATGGAAGCAACTATAATAATTTTATCAATAATCTCAAGAACACCACAACCAACAATAACTATGGTATAAATGCGCAGTTATATAAAGAAAAGGAAAAGAAATATAATTTTAGTTATAGAGTTAATGTAAATTATACTGAATCAAATTCTTCTATCAATTCTTCTGTAAAAACCAATTACTGGACACACGATCATAACCTGGGCCTGAATCTTACGCTTCCAAAAAGATTCGAATTTAATACGGATGTAGATGCCAGCTTCCGCCAGAAGACAGATTTATTTACAAAAAACAATGATGTAATACAATGGAATGCATACATCGGTAAAAAATTATTTAAGAACGATAAAGGACTCATCAAATTTAGTGCTTTCGATATTCTAGACCAGAATAAAGGGTACGACAGGTATATCACCAGTAGCGTGATACAGGAAACAAATTATCAAACGATCAACCGGTATTTTCTCCTGAGTTTTGTCTGGAATATTTCTAAAAATGCAGCAACTGCAAAACCTGAATAATAATATTTTATGAATAAATTACTCATTGTTATTTTTCTTTTCACCTGCTCCTTTTGTAATGCGCAAAATGTTTTTATAACCTCCGGTAAAATTGAATTTGAGAAGAAAGTGAATTTATATAAAGAAATGGAATCTTTCAATACAGGTGAAAGTAGCTGGATGGCTCAAATGAAAAAAATGGTACCACAGTATAGTCTTTCCTACTTTGATTTATATTTTGATTCTACCAAATCATTATATAAGCCGGGGAAAGCAGCGCCCGTAACTGCAATGAAAGTGCCTGACTGGTTCCAGGGTCCTGCGAATGATAATGTGATTTATGATAATTTAAAAAATGGGAAAACAGTAAGCCAAAAAAATGTTTTTGAAAATACTTTTTTAGTCAATGACAGCCTGCGAAATATAGAATGGAAAATGACTTCTGAACTACGTGAAATAGCCGGATTTCAATGTCACCGCGCAGAAGCTATTATTATGGATTCTATTTATATTATTGCATTTTATACCGATCAGATTATTCCTCCCGGCG